>JAJYTV010000074.1 GCA_021792885.1 Bacillota bacterium | reverse complement strand
GGTCGGGCCCTGGGTGACGGCAAACTGGGGCAATCCAGACAAAGCCGCCGCGCAGGAGGCGGCGATGTACCTGCACACGAAGTTCCCTGGCAAGGACGGGGTCGCGGTGTTCGCCGCCGGGCAGGACGATCCGTCCGAGGCCGTCTTCTCGGTCGGCCGGAACCGCTACGCCGTGCTTGCGCTCGGCTGGCGCGCGGCGCAGTTCGCAGCGACCATGGCACCCACGCGCTGAGGAAACGGGGCCAGTCTGCCGAGAGCAGGTCTGCCCCTCTTTACAAGAACTGTTTCGAAAGATATGTTGTGAATATGGAGAAACCACCACAGCGAACGATCGAGCTCACCGACCCGCGCGCCCTGCGCGCGCTCGCGCACCCGACCAGGCTACGCCTGCTCACCCTCTTGCGCACCGTAGGCCCGATGACCGCCTCGCAGGCAGCGGAGCGGACGGGGGAGAGCGCCGGCAGCTGCTCCTTCCACTTCCGCCAGCTCGCGCGCTGGGACCTTGTCGAGGAGACGGGCGGGGGGAAGGGGCGCGAGCGTCCCTGGCGCGCCACGGCGGCCGCAACCTCGTGGTCCGGCGTCGGCAGAACGGCGGAGGCGGACGAGGCGGGCCGCCTGTTCAGCCGGGTGGTCGCATCCCAGTACCACGAGCTCTTCGTGCGGTGGCTCGACGCGCGCGCGCAGGAGCCTCCCGACTGGCGGGACGCGGCCGGGTTCGGCGACGTCGTCCTCTACCTGCGCGCCGAGGAACTGCGCGAGGTGCTCTCCGCCATGCGCGCGGCGATCGAGGACGCGGCACGGCGGACCGCGTCGCGCGAGCAGCCCTCTCCCGGTGCGCGCATGGTGCAACTCACCTTTATGGGCTTCCCGGTCGAGCCGCCGCAGGGAAGTTGACGTGCGCGCCCTTCGGCTTCCGCCGCTGCTCAAGGACAGGGCCTTCCGGCGCTACTTCGCCGGGGCGACCGTCTCGCAGTTCGGCGACCGGATCAGCGGCATCGCCGTCCCGCTCACGGCCGTGCTCGCGCTGCATGCCGGCGCGGCGCAGATGGGCTACCTGACGGCCACGGGACTCGTTCCGTTCCTCCTGCTCTCGATCCATGTGGGCATCTTCGTCGATCGGCGCGGCCGCCGACGCAGGCTGATGATCGCAGCGGATATCGGGAGGGCGCTGCTCCTCGCGACGATCCCCGCCGCCTTCCTTCTGGGGCGCCTCACGATGGCGCAGCTCTACATCGTCGCGTTCGGCGCAGGCACCCTGACGCTCGCCTTCCAGGTGGCGAACAGCGCCCTCTTCACCGCCATCGTGACGGAGGAACGCTACGTCGAGGCGAACGCTCTCCTCAACGGCAGCCGCGCGGTCTCGATGCTCGGCGGGCCGAGCATCGGAGGCATGCTCGTGCAGGCCCTCTCCGCGCCGCTCGCGATCCTGGCCGATGCCGTATCGTTCCTGGGGTCGGCGGCCGCCCTCTTGCGCATCGCGCCGCAGGAGCCGCCGCCGGCTCCTGCGCGGCGCGGCGACACCCTGACCGGCCTGCGCTATCTCTGGCGCTCCCCGACGCTGCGTCCCTCGATGCTCGCCGTGACGACGATCAACCTCTTCAACTACATCTTCAGCGCACTCTTCGTGCTCTACGCGACCCGCGCGCTGCACGTGGCGCCTGCTGCCCTCGGCCTCGTCTTCGGCACCGGAGCTGTCGGAGCGATCGCGGGAGCGCTTGGCGCGGGCAGGATCGGACGGCGGATCGGCATCGGGGCGATGCTGCTCCTCGGCACCGTGCTCTTCCCGGCGCCGCTCGTGCTGGTGCCGCTTGCGGGAGGGGCGGGCACCGAGGTATTCCTCTATCTGGTCCTCGCGGAACTCGGGTCCGGTTTCGGGGTCATGCTGCTCGATATCGGCTTCGGGTCGCTCGCGGCGGCCGCCGTGCCCGATGAGATCCGCGCGCGGGTGATGGGCGCCTTCGCGGCGGTGAACTACGGCATCCGGCCGATCGGCGCGTTGCTCGGGGGATTCCTGCCGGCGGCGATCGGGCTGCACGGGACGCTCTGGCTTGGCGCGGTCGGCGCGCTGCTCGGCGTGCTGTGGCTCCTTCCTTCACCGGTTCCGTCCATCCGGCAGGTGGACGATCAGGCCACACGCGCGACCGAGCCCTAAGAGAGATCGGCCGCCTCGACGGGCCCGGTGAAGGGCTAGATGCCGGCGCGAAGAGGTGGAGCCTGCCGGCAAGCTGCCGGCAGGCTCCACCTCTTCCAATGAGTGCGCTGCGCGACCGGAGCGGCGCTACGCTGCCCAGGGCTAGGCTCCGGCGAGCCAGGGCACGTGGGTGCGTGGCTCCTCCTGCACGTCCTTGCTCTGCGAGTCCATGTAGACGTAGGTCGCCGTCTCCAGGGTGGAGAACGCGGCGTGGTTCCCGTCGGGCGCCAGCACGACGCAGTTCATCGAACTGAAGTAGGGGTCCGCGAAGTCGCTCAGGTCCGACATCGCCCGCCGCCCCGACTCCTGCGGCCCCGCACCGGACCGCAGGTGCGTGACGACGGTGTGGGCGGTCGAAGCGCGGATCGCCATCTCGCCGCGCCCGGTGCAGGCCGCGGCGCCGTAGCGGCTGTCGCAGTAGTTGCCTGCGCCGATCACGGCGGAATCCCCGACGCGGCCGGGATACTTCCAGGCGAAGCCGCTGGTGCTCACGCCTGCGGCGAGGTTGCCGTGCTGGTCGAGCGCCAGCACGTTGACCGTGCCCGCGTCCTTGCCGGCCTCCTTGCCCGAGACGCGGTCCGGCTGCGTCGCGAGCCGCCCCACGAGCGCCCGCAGCACCGCGTCGGCGAAGGGCGCCTCCACGCCGCCCTGGCGCAGCCCCCGCGCGTACATCTCCAGGGCCTCCTCGGTCAGGAGGTCGACCTCTTCGAACCCGCACTCGCGGGCGAAGCGTTCCGCTCCCTCACCGACCAGGAAGGCGTGCGGCAGCTCCTGCATCACGCGGCGGGCGATCGAGATGGGGTGCTCGAAGCGGTGGACGCCGCCGATGGCACCGGCGGCGCGGGTCGTGCCGTCCATGATGCTCGCGTCGAGTTCCACGGTGCCGAGGAGATTCGGCAGGCCACCGAGACCCACCGTGTGGTCGAGCGGGTTGCTTTCCACCGCCCGGATGGCGAGCTCGACCGCATCCAGGGCGCTGCCGCCCTTGCGCAGCACGGCCATGCCGAGCGGGAGTCCGACGCGGGCGTTCGAGCTTCCGATGATCTTCAACGGTGCAATCCCCTTTCGCGGAGAAGATTGGCCAGGGCGCCCGCACATCCCTGCGCCTCGCGTGACCGGCACAGCGGTCGGGAACCATTCGCAGGGGTGCGCCATCCCATGCCGCCAAGACCCGTGCGGGCAGGAGATTGCGGCCCTCCGGCGAAGCGAAGTGGGCTGAGCATCGAGGAAAGGGAGTGGACCCTTGCCAACAGAGGTGGAGCGGATCGTCGAGTGGCTGCGCGCGCAGGCCAAGAGCGCAGGGAAATCGGCCGCCGTCGTCGGCCTGTCGGGCGGGATCGACTCCGCAACAGTGGCCGCGCTGGCCAAGCAGGCGTTCGGAGACCGCGCGTTCGGACTGATCATGCCGTGCGACAGCAGTCCGAAGGACGCCGAGGATGCCCTGTTTGCCGCGGAGGCGATCGGCCTGCAGCACCGCACGGTCGACTTGACACCCGTCTTCCAGGAGCTGCGGGAGACGCTCGGACTGCCGGATGGCGCGCCGCGACTCGCGATCGCGAACCTCAAGCCGCGCCTGCGCATGATCACCCTCTACGCGGAGGCGGCGGTGCGCGGGGCGCTGGTACTCGGCACGGGAAACCGCTCGGAACTGGAGATCGGCTACTTCACGAAGTACGGTGACGGAGGCGTCGACCTCTTGCCGCTGGGCGGGTTCCTCAAGCGCGAGGTGCGCGAGCTCGCCCGCCAGATTGGCGTGCCCGAGCGGATCATCGAGCGCCAGCCGTCCGCAGGCCTCTGGGAGGGGCAGACGGACGAGAGCGAGATGGGCATGAGCTACGCGGAACTCGACCAGTACCTCGCCAGCGGCGAGGGCAGCCCGGTCGTCGCGGGGCTCGTGGACAATTTGCACGGCGCCTCGGAGCACAAGCGCGCGCTGCCCCCGGTTTTCCCGCGCTAGACGCGTGCGCGGGCCCGAATGGTAAGATGATGCCGAAGATCTGCGGCGCCCCGACACCGCGGCGCATCGCCGTGCGTTCGGGGCGCGCAACCGAGGAGGGACTGGCCTCCGGGGCCGTCTACGTTGTCAGGACATTCGAAGTGGGCCAACATCAAGCGCCGCAAGGCGGTCGTCGACGCGCAGAAGGGCAAGGTGTTCTCGCGCCTCGCGCGGGAGATCACGGTTGCAGCCCGCCAGGGCGGCGGCAACCCGGATGCGAACTTCCGGCTCGCCACCGCGATTGAGCGGGCGCGTGCCGAGAACCTGCCCACGGGCAATATCGAGCGGGCGATCGCGCGCGGCGTGGGCGGCGGCGACGACTCGAACTACGAGGAACTGCAGTACGAGGGTTACGGGCCGGGCGGGGTCGCGATCCTGCTGCAGGTCATGACCGACAACCGCAACCGCACCGCCGCGGATATCCGCCACCTCTTCTCCAAGCACGGCGGGTCGCTCGGCGAGACGGGCAGCGTCGGCTGGATGTTCCAACGGCGCGCGAAGGTGCGCGTCCGCGCGAAGGACGAGGAGGAGCTCTTGCTCACCGCGGCCGACGTCGGCGCGGAGGATGTCGAGCCGGAGGACGACAGCTGCTTCGCCGTGTACGGCAAGGCGGAGGAACTGCGCGCCTTGCGCGAGGGGCTGATCGCCGCCGGCATCGACGTGGTCGCCGCTGAATTCACCATGGAGCCGACCGTGCGCGCGGAGGTCGGAGCGGCAGACCAGGAGAAGGTCCTCTCCCTGCTCGACGCGCTGGACGAGCAGGACGACGTCCAGGAGGTCTACACGAGCGCGGACTTCGGCGAGGACGGCCAGGACGCCTAAAATTCCCACTTGTGGCGCAGACTAGCGCCCAAGGGGATGATCGGATTGCAGGAAAGCCAACGGCGTCTCTTGATCGGACTGCTGGTCGCGGCGATGGTGGTCGGTGCGGCCGCGGTCTCGTCGCGCCTCGCGAGCAGGGCGGTGGCTTCGCACCCCGCGCTGACCCACGCGGCGGCGCGGCTCGGGGAGAACTCGCTCATCACCTTCCGGGTCGAGGGGCTCGGCGGCCGGGTGGACGAGACGACCTTCCCCGCGGGAGCCCTCGGCGTGTCGCACCTGACGGCCCGCCAACTGCTCGCCGAGGTGCCCGGCTGGAGCATGCGCACGGCGGGAGGCCACGTCACGCTCTCGCCAAAGTCGGGCGGCAAGCCGCTCTACATCGGGATCTACCAGGGCCAGGTCGCGGTCTTCTTCGGCCCGCCGCGCTATGGCTGGGTCGACCAGATGACCGGCCTGCGCGCCTCCGCGCTGCAGCCTCCAGACCTCCAGCGGCTCTTGGCCGGCGTGCCCGTCGACAGCGTTGGCGCCGCATGGCAAATGCTCGAAGGACTGGGCGGATAGGAGGAGCCGCCCAACCCGCAGGCGAAGTGCACTGCAGGGAGGGCGGCCACGTGATCGTGCTCGGCATCGACCCCGGCATCGAGACTTGCGGCTACGGGGTGATCGAGGGTACGGGCAACCAGGTGAAGGCGCTCTCCTACGGCGTGGTTACGACGACGTCCGACCAGCCGACGGGGGAGCGTCTGCGCCTTTTGTACGAGGCTCTCAGCCGCACGATCGCGGAGTACGGGCCGGCGCGCATCGGCGTGGAGCGGCTCTACTTCAGCCGCAACGTCGGTTCCGCGATCGCCGTCGGGCAGGCCCGCGGGGTCGCGCTGCTCGCGGCCGCCCAGCATCAGGTTCCCGTGGTGGAATACACGCCGCCTGAAGTCAAGCAGGCGGTTTCAGGATACGGGTCGGCGAGCAAGGAGCAGGTGCTGCGGATGGTCCGTGCCATTCTCGCGCTCGGCGCCGCGCGCATGCGCGACGACGCCGCCGACGCGCTCGCGATCGCGCTCTGCAGCTACTTCCGCGCCGACTGGGAGGAGAAGGCCCTTTGATCGCCGGTCTGCGCGGCACGCTCCTGCAGCGCGAGGACGACGCGGTCGTGCTCGACGTCCGCGGCGTCGCCTTCCGGGTCTACTGCACGCCAAACACGATCGCCCACCTCGCCGCGCAGCCGGGAGAGGTCCAGGTCACGACCCGTCTCATCCTGCGCGAGGACGACGTATCGCTCTATGGCTTTTTGCACCCGGAGGAGGACCGCCTGTTCGGCCTCCTGCTGTCGGTGTCCGGGGTCGGGCCGCGGGTCGCGCTCGCGCTCCTCTCGCAGTTCTCGCCGGGCGTGCTGGCGCTCGCGGTGGCGCAGGGCGACGAGCGTCAGCTCACGCAGGCGTCGGGCGTCGGGCGCAAGCTCGCCGCGCGGATCGTCCTCGAACTGCGCGACCGGCTGAAGCCGGCAGCCTCCGCCGATGACTCGCCTCTTCCGGCCGTCGCGGAGGATGAGGCGATGCTTGCGCTGCTGGCGCTCGGATTGCCGGACCGCCAGGCGCAGGAGCTCCTCGTGGGCGCGGAAGGTTCGGTGGAAGAGCGCGTGCGCCATGCGCTGACCAAGGCCGGCAGGGTCAGGGGATAGGGGGGAGCGGCATGGAGGAGCGCATCGTCACGAATCGGGAGCGCGAGGAGGACGTGCGGGCCGATCTCGGCCTGCGGCCGCAGACGCTCGACGAGTGCATCGGCCAAGAACGCGTGCGCGAGCAGCTGCGCGTCTTCATCGACGCGGCGAAGACGCGGCGCGAGAGCCTTGACCACGTCCTGTTGCACGGCCCGCCCGGCCTGGGCAAGACGACGCTCGCGCACGTGATCGCACACGAGCTCGGCGCGTCGATCCGGATCACCAGCGGGCCGGCGATCGAGCGGCCCGGGGACCTTGCGGCGACGCTCACGAACCTCGGTGACGGCGATGTGCTGTTCGTCGACGAGATCCACCGCCTGCCGCGCGTCGTCGAGGAGATCCTCTACCCGGCGATGGAAGACGGCGCGCTCGACATCGTGATCGGCAAAGGCCCCGGCGCGCGCACGCTGCGCATCGACCTGCCGCGCTTTACGCTCGTCGGAGCGACGACCCGCAGCGGACTGATCAGCCTGCCCTTGCGCGAGCGCTTCGGTGTCGTCTGCCACCTGCAGTACTACGCGGAGGAGGAGCTCGCCCGGGTCGTGCGCCGGGCGGCCGTCATCCTGAACGTCCCGATCGAGCCGGAGGGCGTCGCGCACATCGCGAGGCGCTCACGCGGCACGCCGCGCATCGCGAACCGCCTCTTGCGCCGCCTGCGCGACTACGCCCAGGTGCGCGGGCAGGGCGTTGTCACGGAGGCGGTGGCGATCGCGGGCATGGAACTCCTGGAGGTGGACGAGCACGGCCTCGACCGCCTGGACCGGGACTACATGCGCCTTCTGGCGCGCGCCTACAGCGGCGGACCGGCAGGGCTCGAGACGCTGGCGGCGGCCCTCGGCCAGGAGAGCGACACGCTGGAGGACGTCGTCGAGCCATACCTCCTCCAGATCGGGCTCCTGGAGCGCACCCCGCGCGGACGCCAGCTCTCGGCCGCGGGGCGGGCCTGGGCCGGCATGCCCGCGCAGCCGGCGACG
>JAJYTV010000073.1 GCA_021792885.1 Bacillota bacterium | reverse complement strand
GCCCGAGGACGCGCTCTCCCTGCTCGCGGCGGCGCGCGAGCACGGCCAGGACATCGACGTCATGCTGGAGGCGAAGGCGAAGGACCACGCCGTACTCCGCCTCGTGCAGGAGCTCAGCCGCGAGAAGGGCGTCGAGCGGATCGCGGGCGGCGTCATCCGCTACCGCCCGTAGCGGTCGATGGTGCGGAAGGTCTCTTCCGTCATCTCCCTGGCTGCTGCGCACGCTGCGCCGTCTCGGCGAGCCCCGCCGCGAGCAGCGGCCCAGGCGCCGGCGAGAGCGAGAAGGGCTGCGATGCGACCGTCACGAGGCTGCCGATCTGCAGCTCGTCGTAGATCCTCTGCGCCGCCGAGAGCGGCACCTCGACGCAGCCCAGGCTCTGCGGGAAGCCGTAGGCGGCGCGGTAGAAGCCGTGCACCGCGTCCCCGCCGTTGAAGTAGTCGATCCAGTGCACGGGGTCGGCGTAGGGCGTGCCGCTCAGGTTCTTGCCACGCATCACCTGGAAGGTGAGGCGAAGGTAGACGGGGTACGTGCCGGGCGCCGTCGTCGCGCCAGGCGTGCCGGTGTTCGCGAAGCTCTGCGTGAGGATGCCGGCCGGCGACCAGATCGTGATGCGCTCCGGCAGCTGCGTGTCGACGAAGGCGTAGGCGTAGGCCTGCGGCGCGCTGCGTCCCGCCGCGATGTCCGCCGCGAGCGCCTTGAAGACGGCGGGGCCCGCGGCCGGTGAGATCGGGAGGCCGTGGTCTTCCTCGAACGTCTCGAGGGCGCCCGTCACGAGCGGCGTCTGCTGCCCCGGCGCGAACATCGCGAGAAGCGGCGCGGGCACCGTCGCCTCGGGGTAGTAGAAGGACTGCCCGTCCCAGGCGACCGGCAGGTAGCCGAGCTGCGCGAGCTCCTCCTGCAGGCGCAGCACGGGCGACACGGCGAGGGCCTGCGGCGCCGGCCGGGCGGCAGGCGCCGCCCGGCGCAACGTCGGGCGCGCTCTCGGAACGGGGTGGGCCGCAGGACCAAAGGACAGGATCCCTGAAACGCAGAGCGACAAGGCCACGTACGCGGCGCGGCCGAAGAGTGCAGTTCCCATGGTTTCGGTCTATGCGCCGACCGGTGCGAAGGTCCGCAGCGCACCATGGTTGCGCGGCCGCCTGCAGGGGAAACTTCCTCCCGAGGTGGAACGACATGACGAATCTCCTGGCTGCACGCGACCAGATGGCGTTCACGCTCGGCTTCCACATGATCTTCGCGGCCTTCGGCGTCGGCTTTCCCCTGCTCATGGTGGTCTCGGAGGGCCTCTACCTGCGCACCCGTCAAGAGCACTACCTGAAGCTCGCCAAGGCCTGGGGCCAGGCGAACGCCGTCCTCTTCGGCATCGGCGCCGTGAGCGGCACCGCGCTCTCCTTCGAGCTCGGTCTCCTGTGGCCCGGCTTCATGCGCTTCGCCGGCTCGACGATCGGCACGGGCTTCGTCGCGGAAGGCTTCGCCTTCTTCGTCGAGGCGATCTTCATCGGCCTCTACCTCTACGGCTGGGGCCGCCTCTCGCCGCTCGCGCACTGGCTGACGGGCATCCCGATCGCGATTGCGGGCCCGGCCTCCGCCGCGCTGATCGTCGGGGTCGACGCCTGGATGCAGCACCCGAACGGCATCGCGACCCTCTTGCGCGATCCCTCGGCCGCCGCGACCGGCCCGATGCTCTTTTTGAACCCGCACTGGCCGATCATGGCGTTGCACGCGACGGTCGCCTGCTACGCCGCGACCGCCTTCGCGATCGCCACGATCTACGCCTGGGGGATGCTCAAGGGACGGCGCGACGCCGTGCGCCGGGCCGCCTTGCATCTCGCCCTGATGCTCGGGACGGCTGCCGCCATCGCGATGCCGCTGACAGGCGACCTGAGCGGAAAGGCCGTCGCGCGCTACCAGCCCGTGAAGCTCGCGGCGATGGAGTCGCAGTTCACCACCCAGAAGGGTGCGCCGCTGCGCATCGGCGGCTGGCCGGACACCAAAGCACGGACCGTCGCGGGTGCGCTGGAGATCCCTGGCGGACTGAGCTGGCTCGCCTACGGCTCCGCCGGCGCGACGGTGCGCGGCCTCTCCTCCGTCCCCACCTCGCTCTGGCCGGACATCCCGATCACCCACGTCTCGTTCCAGCTGATGGTCGGATCCGGCACGGCCCTCGTCCTGATCGCGCTCTGGTACTGGCTCGGGGTGCGCCGGAGGTCCCTCGGCCGCGGCCTCCTCTGGGCGCTCGTCCTGAGCGGGCCGCTCGCGTTCCTCGCGCTCGAGACCGGCTGGGTGGTGACAGAGGTCGGGCGCCAGCCGTGGATCGTCTACGGGGTGCAGCGCACCGCCGATGCCGTCACCCCGATCCAGGGCCTACCCGTCTACTTCCTCGCCTTCGTCGCGCTCTACGCGCTGCTCGGCACGACGGTCGTCTGGCTCCTGCGCCGCGTCGAGCACGGCCTGCCGCTGGTGCGGGTCGCATGATTACGCCGACACCGGCCGACGCTGCGGCCATCCTCGCGCTGCTCGTGCTCACCGCCTACGCGCTCTTTGGCGGCGCCGACTTCGGCGGCGGCGTCTGGGACCTCCTCGCGTCGGGGCCGCGCGCGCAGGGCCAGCGCTCCGCGATCTCGCGCGCGATGGGTCCCGTCTGGGAAGCGAACCACGTCTGGCTGATCTTCCTCCTGGTGCTGCTCTTCACGGCCTTCCCGTCCGCCTTCGCGGTGGTTGTGATCGGGCTCTTCCTTCCGCTCCACCTCGTGCTGCTCGGGGTGATCCTGCGCGGCGCCTCCTTCGTCTTCCGCGCGCACGGCGCGCAGGGAGGGCCACGCGCGCCCCTGCAGCGGACGTTCGGCGCCGCCTTCGGCGCCGCGAGCGCCGTGACGCCCATCCTGCTCGGCGCCGCGCTCGCCGCCATCTCGGGCGGCGGGATCCGCGTCGTGGGCGGCGCGGTGAGCGCGCCCCCGCTCGCATCCTGGTTCACGCCCTTCGCCGTCGCGACCGGCCTCTTGACCCTCGCGCTCTCCTCCTACCTCGCGGCCGCCTACCTGACGATCGAGACGCAGGGCAGCCTGCAGGAGGACTTCCGGCGCAGGGCGATCGCCGCCGGCATCGGCCTTGTCGTGCTCGCCGTCCTGGACCTGCCGCTCATGGCGCGCGATGCCCCGCGGCTCTTCGACCACCTGTTGCGCCCCGCGGCTGCGCCGCTCCTCGTCGGCGGCTTCCTGCTCGCCCTCTGGTCGCTCGCAGCCGTCTACCGCCAAAGCTACCCCGTCGCACGCGCGCTCTCCGCTCTCTCGGGCATCGCGCTTCTGTGGGGCTGGGGATTCGCGCAGTGGCCGTACGTCGTCTACCCGGATCTCGCCGTCTCGACGGCGGCGGCGCCTCGCCCGGCGCTGCTGCAGATCCTCTACACGCTGCCGGTAGGCGCGCTCTTGCTCGTGCCCTCGCTCTACCTCCTCTTCCACGTCTTCAAGGGGCGCAATCCCGCGGAGGGACGCCCGCCAAGGCCGCGTCCCCGCCCGCGCCCTGCGCGGTGAGAAGCAGGCCGCCCCTCTTGCGGGGGCGGCCTGCTTCTTGGCGGTGCTCAGGCCTCTGCCTGGTCGATCGGTGGCGCCATGGCGCGCCTCCCGAGCGAGAGGGCGAAGACGACCACGGCAGCGAGGTCCACGACGGCCATCGCCGAGAAGAGGCCCACCTTCCCGCCAGACCCGAGCGCGAGGCCGCCGAGGAAGGGACCGACGCCGAAGGCGAGGCCGGCGATGATGTTCTGCAGCGTGAAGAAGGTCGCGCGCTGGTCGGTCGGCGCGTAGCGCGCCACGATCTCCTGCTGCACCGGCGCGAGCAGCACCTCGCCGATCGTGAAGAAGACGTTCGTGCCGATCCAGGCGGCGGGCGCCACCGCGAACACGAAGGCCGCGTTCGCAAGCGCGTAGATCGCGGCGCCGCCGACGAAGCCGAAGACGAGCGGACGACCCTCCTGCCAGCGGCTCAGGAACGGCTGGAACAGGACGACCGACACGGCGTTCGCCGTCAGCACGTAGGCGAAGAGGCGCGCGCCCTGTGCGTAGTGCAGTCCTAGGTATTGCGGCAGCGTCGACTCGATCTGGCTGTAGGTGAGCCCGACCAGGAAGAGGCCGATGAAGGACCAGAGCAGGACGGGGTTCGCAAGTCCCCTGCGCATGTGGCCAAGGCTCTCGACAGCCGTCGCGCCCGAGGGCCCTTCGCCCGTGTCGCGCGGCAAGAGCAGCGCGATCGCGGCGAGCATCAGCGCCTGCGCCGCGGCGGCGATCAGGAACGGCAGCGGCGAGCGGCCCGACCCGACCACCGCCCCGAGCAGGGGGCCGGTCGCCGCGCCGATGTTCACCGCCCAGTAGTTGAACCCGAACACCCGCACCCGGCGGGGCTCCGGCGTGAGGTCTGTGAGCAGCGCCTGGTAGGCCGGTCCCTGCAGCGCCCAGGCCATGCCGGAGAAGATCTGCAGCGCCGCGAAGACGATGATCTCGTGCGCGAACCCGAAGCCGACGAGCGCGACCAACTGCGCCGCAGAGCCCGCGATGAGCGAGGGCTTGCGCCCCAGGCGGTCCGAGAGCGGGCCGAGCACGAAGCTCGAGGCGAGGCTCGAGAACGCGGCCAGCCCGATCACGAGCCCAACGGTCGCGGGCGTCGCGCCCGTGACCGTGTGCATGTAGAGCGCGAGGAACGGCATGACCATGAAGCGGAAGGCCGCACTGAAGCCGTCCCCCGCGATGAGGACCCAGACGGTGACCGGGACGCGGTTGTTCACGTTTCCTCCTGATGAGCGAAAGTGCCGGGCCGATGAGTATAGCAGGTCTCGCGGCGCGCGGCCATGGCGCCCGTGCCCAGGCGCACGCCCGCGTTCGCGCGGCATCACATGGTCTACGATCTCAGGCGCGGCCCGACGGCCGACGGCAACGCCCACGCGATCCTCGGCAGAGGCACAGGCGAGGAGCGCGCCGCGCCGCCTTCCACCGGGTCCCTTGCTGCGCGCACGCTCTCCTGCGTCAGCGCAAGGTGTCCTAGGACGCCCCTTGCGTTCCGCGCAGCCAGTCCCGCACCTTCGGAAGTTCCGCCGACGAAAGCTGGTGGGCGGCGTCCGCCCACTGCAGCCTGACGTCTGCGCCCGCGGAGCGCAGGGTCTCCTCGAGCGCCTGTGCCTGCGCGACGCTGACCTGGGGATCGTGGCGCCCCTCGGAGAGCAGCACCCGCGTTCCGAGCAGATCGGCTGCAGGCGGCTGCGCGAAGGGGGGCATTGCGCGCAGCAGCGCCGCCCGCCGGACCAGCCCCGGCTCGAGCAAGAGGAGGCCCGCGGCGATGTTGGCCCCGTTCGAGTAGCCGAGCGCGACGATCCGCCCGGGGTCGAGGGCATAGCGGGAAGCGGCCTCGCGAACGAACTGCCCGAGTTCGCGCGTGCGCGCCTGGATGTCCTCCTCGTCGAAGACGCCAGGCGCGAGGCGGCGGAAGAAGCGGGGCACGCTGCCTTCGAGCACCCTGCCGCGCACGCCGAGGAGCGTCGCGTCCGGCGAGAGCGCCCGCCCGAGCGGCAGGAGGTCCGATTCGTCGCCGCCCGTGCCGTGCAGGAGGAGCAGCGTGTCCGCTCCCTCGCCCGGGACCAGGCGGTGGTAGAAGCCGAGCTCCGGCTCGGTCATGGCCGCGGGATCTCGAGCGGGTGCAGCCGCGCCTCGATCTGCTGGCGCATCGGCTCGAGGAAGGGCGGCAGCGCGAGCCGCTCGCCGAGGTGCTCCATGTCCTCGTCGACGTCGAAGCCGGGGCCGTCCGTCGCGAGCTCGTACAGCACGCCGTTCGGCTCGCGGAAGTAGATCGAGTGGAAGTAGTAGCGGTCGACGATGCCCGACGTGCGGAGGCCCGCCGCCTCCAGCCGCTCGAGCCAGGCCGCGTGCTGCAGATCGTCCGGCACGCGGAACGCGACGTGGTGCACGCTGCCGCGTCCGAGGCGCACGAACGGGAGATCGCGCCGCTCGACGACGTGCACCTCCGCACCCGCTCCCCCCGCGCCGGTCGCGAAGACGAGCGTCTCTCGCGCGGGGTCCTCCGGCGCGCGGAAGCTGCCGAGGTCGCGAAACCCGAGGATGTCCGTCAGCACGCGGCCGGTGCGCCCGGCGTCGCGCACGGTGAGCGTCACGGGCCCGAGCCCGCGCACCGCAAGGGCCGCAGGCACGGTGCTGCGCTCCCACGGCGTCCCGCCCGGCACGCCCGCCTCCCCGTCGTCCGCGACGAGCACCATGTGCTGGCCCTCGAAGTCGCGGAAGGCGATGGAGGCGCGCCCGGCGCGCTCCGCCATGCCGTCCTGCTCGACGCCGAACTCCTCGAGCCGCTCCTGCCACTGGGCGAGCGCGGCGCGGTCTCTCACGCGCAGCGACACCGCGGAGATGCTGCCGATCCCCTCCTGCTCGCGCGCCATGCCGGGGATGTCGAAGAACGTGAGGTCCGTGCCGGGCGAGCCGATGGCGTCGGTGTAGAAGAGGTGGTAGGAGGACGTGTCGTCCTGGTTCACCGTCTTCTTCGCGAGGCGCATGCCGATCGTCTCGGTGTAGAACGCGACGTTGCGCACCGCGTGGGCCGTGAGCGCCGACACGTGGTGGATGCCCGTGAGCTGCAAGGGGCTCCCCTCCCTCAAAGTCTCGCGCGTCAGTTGTCCATGAGATCGTCGCCCATCGGGCGCATGTCGATCTCGAACGTCCAGGCGGCTGGCGGCTGCACCGCCAGCCGGTAGTAGGCTTCCGCAATGTCGTCCGGCCCGAGGGCGGGATCGTCCGGCCCGAGATACGACGCGGAGCGCGGCGTGCGGATCGCCCCGTCCAAAAGCACGTGACCGACGTGCACGCCCTCCTTCGCGACGGCGCGCGAGAGCGACATCGCGAAGCCGCGCAGGCCGAACTTCGCGCTGCCGAAGGCGATGCTGTGCGCCGGCGCGCGCACGGACGACGTGGCACCCGAGAAGAGCGCGACCCCGAAACCGCGCCGGATCATCTGCGGCACGAGGAGATGCGCATGCAGGAAGGCGCCGTAGGGCCCGACGCGCCACGCCGACTCGAAGCCCTCCGGGGTGATCTCCGCCACCCCGCCTCGCATCGCGTTGCCCGCGTTGTAGACGAGCGTGCCGATCTCCCCGAGTTCCCCCTGGACGCGGTCGATCGCCTGCGCAACCGCCGCTTCGTCCGTCGCGTCGTAGGGGACCGCAAGGGCCTTCCCGCCGGATCGGGCGATGCCCGCGGCAATCTCCCTGATCGCCCCTTCACTGCGCGCACCGACGGCGACCGGGAAGCCCGCGGCCGCGAAGCGGCGCGCCAGTGCTGCGCCGAGGCCGCTCCCGACCCCCACGACGAGCACCGTGCCGAGATCGGTGGGCTTCGCCATCGTACGTACCTCCGGAAGCTACCTCTATCCGTGCGCTTCGCTGCGCGCCGCGGGCGTTCCTCCCCCACCCCCGGGGGCCGGGAGGGCGACCGAGCCAAATCCCGGGACCGCCGTCCCGCCCGTCTGCGGGGCGCCGTGCGCCGTGGCGCCCTGAGAACCCAGGTGAACGCCCCCGCTTCGGCGGGCAGAACGCCTCGCACGTCGTCGCCGCGCCTGCCGCGCAGACAGGCGGGCGCGCCTCGGCGCCTGGGTCACGGACCGGTGCCTGCGCCCCCGACCTGCCAGAGCGCCGCGCCTTGCGGGCGCTCCATGACGTAGAACATGTATTGCCAGCCGTTGCCCGCCATCTCCCCGCCCGTCGGGGGGAAGCTGCGCCAGTGGGGCCAGAGCTGCACGCCGAACTCCTGCTGGGTGCTCTGGTCCAGGCCGGACCCGGCGGGGGGATTCCACGGCGTGATCGCGATCGGCACGAGGGCGAGGAGCGGCGACGGTCCAGCGTTCTGC
>JAJYTV010000072.1 GCA_021792885.1 Bacillota bacterium | reverse complement strand
CGGTGGAAGTGCACTTAGGGTTCCGCATCCCGCGCGGGGTGGTCCGGACCGAGCAGTGCAGATCCGGAAGATCCGGATACACCGCTGGCACAAAAGGCCTGGCGGCAAGTTCCACGCAAGCTCTGCTTGCGCGGAGCGCGTCCCGGGCAATTTTTGTTGCCCTGAGACCTTTGACAATCGAGACGTCCCCGTTGCGATGATGGGACGCGCACCTCCGCCCAAGGGCAAGAGAGAGCCGGCCAAGGCTGGAAGCCGGCCCCGCAGGGCAAGGTAGCACTCCTCCCAGAGCAGCCTGCTGAACATCCCGGCTTGTCATTGCCGGGACCAATAGGCGGGCCGGCGAACAAAAGCCGTTATCCGTGGTCAAGGCTTCCCGGAACCGCTGCGTGCGGGCCGGGAGGTGAACAAGGTGGTACCGCGACACCGGCTCGCCCTTGATGGGCGAAGCCGGTGTGTTTCTTTAACCCAAATCCTGCTGGGAGGCGATGGCGATGGAGTTCACCCTTGGCATCCTGGTCGACAACGAGGCCGGCGTCCTCGCGCGCGTCGCCAGCCTCTTCAGCCGGCGCGGCTACAACATCCAGAGCCTCGCCGTCGGCCCCACCGACGATCCGGGGACGTCCTGGATCACGCTGCGGGCGGAGGGGGAGGACGCGGTCCGCATCCAGATGCAGCGCCAGCTCGGCAAGCTGATCGAGGTGGTCGAGGTCTACCACATGGAGGAGGGGGTCTCGGTCGAGCGGGAGCTCGCCCTGATCAAGGTCCGCACCGACAGCGGCCGGCGCGCCGAGGTGATGCAGATCGCCCAGACCTTCCGTGCGGCGGTGATCGACGTGAGCCCGACGTCGGTGGTGCTCGAGACGACGGGCGACAGCGGCAAGGTGAACGCCCTGATCGAGGTCATGCACGAGTTCGGGGTCCTCGAGGTCGCCCGCACCGGCGCCGTCGCGATGCTGCGCGGGCCGGGGGTCTTCCTGGAGGAAGGCGCGGACGGGAGATCCCCGCCGGAGGACATCGCGCAGACCGAGGCCCGCTAATCGAAGGAGGCAGTTTGAGATGGCGAAGGTCTACTACGACAGCGACGCGGACCGCAGCGCAATCGCCGGCCAGGTGATCGCGGTGATCGGATACGGAAGCCAGGGGCACGCCCAGGCACAGAACCTCCGGGACCGGGGACTCCCCGTCATCATCGGCATCCGTCCCGGGCGCAGCGCCGAGCAGGCGCGGCGCGACGGCTTCGAGGTCTACGACGTGGCCGAGGCGACCCGCCGCGCCGACATCGTGCACATCCTGCTGCCCGACGAGACGCAGCGCCAGGTCTTCCAGCAGGACATCGCGCCGAATCTGCGGCCGGGAATGGCGGTCAGCTTCTCGCACGGCTTCAACATCCACTTCGGCCAGGTCCAGCCGCCGCGCGACGTCGACGTCTTCATGGTGGCGCCGAAGGCGCCGGGCCACCAGTTCCGCCGCCGCTTCACCGAGGGGGCCTCGGTGCCGGGCCTGCTCGCGGTCGCCCAGGACGCGACCGGCAGCTGCTACCAGCGGGGCCTCGCGTTCGCCTGGGGGATCGGCTGCACCGGCGCCGGCGTGATCGAGACGACCTTCCAGGAGGAGACGGAATCCGACCTCCTCGGCGAGCAGGCCGTGCTCTGCGGCGGCGTGACGGCGCTGATCAAGAGCGGCTTCGAGACGCTCACCGAGGCCGGCTACCAGCCGGAGATCGCGTTCTTCGAAGTGATGAACGAGATGAAGATGATCGTCGACCTGATGTACGAGGGCGGCCTCACCTGGATGCGCTACTCCATCTCCGACACCGCCGAGTACGGCGACATGACCCGCGGGCCCCAGGTCGTCGATGCGCACGTCAAGGACAACATGCGCAAGGTGCTGCGCGCGATCCAGGACGGCAGCTTCGCCCGCGACTGGATCCTCGAGAACCAGGCGGGCCGGCCGACCTACCTCGCGCGCCGTGCCGAGGAACGCCGCCACCCGCTGGAGACCGTCGGCCGCGAGCTGCGCGCGATGATGCCGTGGCTCGGCAGCAAGAACCCGCCCGACATGGAGGAGCCGAAGGCCGAGAAGGCAGGCCGCTAGGAGCCTGCGAGAGGAGGGCTAGCGATGCGCCGCATCCAGGTCTTCGACACGACGCTGCGCGACGGGGAGCAGTCCCCGGGCGTCAACCTGATGGGCCAGGAGAAGATCGAGATCGCCCGCCAGCTCGAGCGCCTCGGCGTCGACATCATCGAGGCGGGCTTCCCGATCACCTCCGAAGGCGACCTCGAGGCCGTCCGGGCCATCGCCGGGAGGTCAGGACGCCGACGATCGCCGCCCTCGCCCGCACCCATCAGGCCGACATCGAAGCGGCCGCGAAGGCGCTCGAGGGCGCGGCGAAGGCCCGCATCCACGTCTTCACGTCCTACTCGCCGGTGCACCTGCAGCACATGCTCCGCAAGTCCGAGGACGAGGTGATCGCGATGAGCGTCGCCTCGATCGCGCTGGCGCGCAAATACGTCGACGACGTGGAGTTCTCGGGCCAGGACGCGATGCGCGCGGACCCGCAGTTCGTCTTCCGCGCGATCGCCGCGGCGATCGCGGCGGGCGCGACGACGATCAACATCCCGGACACCGTCGGCTACACGGCGCCCGAGGAGTTCGCCGCCCTGATCCGCGGCGTGCTCGAGAAGGTGCCCGGCGCGAAGGACGTCCACATCTCCGTGCACTGCCACAACGACCTCGGCCTCGCGGTCGCGAACACCCTCGCGGGTCTCGCCGCCGGCGCGGACCAGTGCGAGGTCGCGGTGAACGGGATCGGCGAGCGCGCCGGCAACACCTCCCTCGAGGAGGTTGCGATGGCGCTCGCGACGCGCGGGGACTTCTTCCGGATGGAGACCGGCATCGAGGCCCAGGAGATCGGCCGCACGAGCCGGCTCGTCAGCCGGCTCACGGGCATGCCGGTACAGCCGAACAAGGCGATCGTCGGCGCGAACGCGTTCGCGCACGAGGCCGGCATCCACCAGGACGGCGTCCTGAAGGAACGCACGACCTACGAGATCATGAACCCCCAGGACATCGGCCAGGGCGAGACGCAGCTCGTGATGGGCAAGCACTCCGGCCGCCACGCCTTCCAGAAGAAGCTCGAGGCGCTCGGCTACGCGCTCGAGGAGGCGGAGCAGCACGAGCTCTTCCACCGCTTCAAGGCGTTGACGGACAAGAAGAAGCAGATCACGGACCAGGACATCCAGTCGCTCGTCGAGGACGAGATCTACCGCTTCGACGACTCCTACGAGCTCGTCCACTACCAGGTCTCGAGCGCCGGCGGCGCGCCCTCGACGGCCGCGGTGGGCGTCTCGACGCAGAGCGGCGCGGCATCGGGCAAGGTGACGCGCGAGGCGGCGGTCGGCCAGGGGCCGGTCGAGGCGCTCTACCGGGCGCTGCAGCGCGCGACGGGGCTCGAGGCGGAACTCAGGGACTATGCGATCCAGTCGGTCGGGGGCGGGTCGGACGCGCAGGGAGAGGTGCGCTGCAGCATCGACTACCAGGGCCAGACCTTCGTCGGCTCCGGCGTCTCGACAGACATCCTCGAGGCGAGTGCGCTCGCGTACCTGCATGCCCTCAACAAGGCGGCCGCGGTGCGCGCGCAGTCCGAGCCGCACGGTCCGAACGGAAGGGAGGCGATCTAAGTGGCGATGACCTTGGCGGAGAAGATGCTGGCGGACCGCTCCGGGCTTGCGGAAGTCCGGCCGGGCCAGATCGTGGAGACCCCTGTCGACCTCGTGATGGGCAACGACATCACCGCTCCGATCGCCATCCGCGAATTCGAGGCGGCCGGCGCGAAGAAGGTCTTCGACCCAGGGCGCGTCGCGATGGTGATGAGCCATTTCGTGCCGGCGAAGGACATCAACTCCGCCGACCAGACCCAGATCATGCGGCGCTTCGCCCGCGAGCAGGCGATCACGCACTACTACCCCGAGGGCACGGGCGGCATCGAGCACACTCTCTTGCCGGAGCGCGGCATCGTCGTGCCGGGCGACATCGTGATCGGCGCCGACTCCCACACCTGCACCTACGGGGGCCTCGGCGCCTTTGCGACCGGCGTCGGCTCCACAGACCTCGCCTACGCCATGGCGACCGGCCGCACCTGGTTCAAGGTGCCGGAGTCGATGCGCTTCACCTACTACGGCAGGCGCCGGCCGTTCGTGACCGGCAAGGACCTCATCCTCCACACGATCAAGACGATCGGCGACGACGGCGCCCTCTACCGGGCGATGGAGTTCACCGGCGAGGCGATCAGGGACCTCCCCATGGAGGACCGCCTGACGATGTCCAACATGACCATCGAGGCGGGCGGCAAGGTCGGCATCGTGCCGACGGACGACCTCACCCTGCGCTACGAGGAGGGGCGGGCGCTGCGCCCCTGGCGCGTCTACGCGGCCGATCCCGGCGCGACGTACGTCGAGGAGTACGAGATCGACGTCTCGCAGCTCGAGCCGCAGGTCGCGTTCCCCTCGCTCCCTTCCCTGACCCGGGGAATCTCCGATGTCGGCGACGTGGCGATCGACCAGGTGTTCATCGGCTCGTGCACCAACGGGCGCCTCTCGGACCTGCGGGTCGCCGCCGCGATCCTGCGCGGCAAGCAGGTCCACCCGGAGACCCGCCTGATCGTCATCCCGGCGACGCAGGACGTCTACAAGGCGGCGCTGCGCGAGGGCCTGATCGAGGTGTTCGTCGAGGCGGGCGCCTCGGTGAGCACCTCGACCTGCGGGCCGTGCCTCGGAGGCCACATGGGCGTCCTCGGCAAGGGCGAGCGCTGCCTCTCCACGTCGAACCGCAACTACGTCGGTCGGATGGGCGACCGCGAGGCCGAGGTGTTCCTCGCGAGCCCCGCCGTCGCCGCCGCGACCGCGGTGCGCGGCCGCATCACCGACCCCCGGGAGTTCTCCCCGAAGGAGGCGGCGGTCTGATGGCAAGGGCATGGAAGTACGGCGACAACGTCGACACGGACGTGATCATCCCCGCGCGCTACCTCGTGACGGGCGACCCCGCAGCGCTGGGAAGGCACTGCCTCGAGAACCTCGACCCCCAGTTCCTCCAGGAGAAGACGGACGGCGACGTCCTTGTCGGAGGGCGCAACTTCGGCTGCGGCAGTTCCCGCGAGCACGCCCCCCTGGCGATCAAGGGGGCGGGGGTCTCCTGCGTGATCGCGGAGTCCTTCGCGCGCATCTTCTTCCGCAACGCGATCAACATCGGCCTGCGCGTCTACGAGTCCCCGGCGGCCGCGCGCGGCATCCAGATGGGCGACGAGATCGAGGTCGACGAGGCGCAGTCGGCGATCCTGAACCGCACGCGCGGCGAGCGCTACGAGATCGTGCCCCTGCCGCCCTTCGTACAGGAGATCGTCGCGGCGGGCGGCCTCATGGCGAAGCTGAGGCAGGAACTCGCGCGAGGGGGGGCGGCGTCGTGACGAAGGAGACCGCGGAGACGCACCAGCTCGTCCTCCTGCCGGGCGACGGCATCGGGCCCGAGGTGATCGCCGCGACGGAGACCGTGATGCGCACCGCGCGCGACTGCCTGCGCCTCGAGGGCATCGCGCTGTCCTGGGAGCGCCACCAGATCGGCGGCGCCGCGATCGACGCGGCAGGGGGGCCCCTTCCGCCGGAGACGCTCTCGGCCGCGCAGGGTGCCTCGGGCGTGCTGCTCGGCGCCGTCGGCGGGCCGAAGTGGGATGCCCTCGCGCCCCAGGAGCGCCCCGAAGCGGGCCTCCTCGCCATCCGGCGGGCGCTCTCCGTCTACGCGAACCTGCGCCCCGCAACGCTCCTGCCGGGTCTTGAGAGCCACTCGCCGCTGCGCGCGGTGCAGGGTCTCGACCTGCTCCTCGTGCGCGAGCTGACGGGTGGCCTCTACTTCGGGGAGCCGCGGGAGCGCTCGGGCGAGGGAGCCTCGCGCCGGGCGGTCGACACGATGGTCTACCACGAGGGGGAGATCCGGCGGGTCGCCCACGTCGCCTTCCGCGCGGCGCGCAGGCGCCGCGGCAAGGTGACCTCGGTCGACAAAAGAAACGTGCTCGAGTGCTCGCGCCTTTGGCGCGAGGTGGTCGAGGAGGTCTCGCAGGAGTACCCAGACGTCGAGCTCGAGCACCAGCTCGTCGACTCCATGGCGATGCTGCTCGTGCTGCAGCCCCAGGCGTTCGACGTGGTGCTGGCCGAGAACATGTTCGGCGACATCCTGAGCGACGAGCTCGGCGGCGTCGTGGGCAGCCTCGGCGTGATGGCGTCGGCGAGCATCGGCGACGAGGGGCCCGGCCTCTACGAGCCGATCCACGGCTCCGCTCCGAACATCGCCGGCAAGGACCTCGCGAATCCCCTGGGCGCGATCCTCTCCTTCGCGATGCTCGCTGAGCACAGCCTGGACCTCCCCTGGGTCGCCCGGGCGGTCGAGGCGGCGGTGAAGGACGTCCTCTCGCAGGGCGTGCGCACGAAGGACATCGCGCAGGGCACGCCGGGAGAGAAGATCGTGGGCACGCGCGAGATGGGCGAGCGCGTTGCGCGCGCCCTGGCCCAGAGCCTGCACACGCGGCAGGCGCTGAACGAGACCTACTTCTAGAGAACGCGGGGGGAGGCGGACGGCGATGCTGGACAGCGGTTCGCGCACCCTCCTGCAGTGCCTGCAGGAGGAAGGCGTCGAGGTGATCTTCGGCTATCCGGGCGGGGCGGTGCTCCCGATCTACGACGCGCTCTACGACTCTCCGATCCGCCACATCCTCGTCCGCCACGAGCAGGGCGCGGTGCACGCCGCAGACGGCTACGCCCGCGCGTCGGGGCGGGTCGGGGTGTGCCTCGCGACCTCCGGCCCGGGGGCGACGAACCTCGTCACGGGCCTCGCGACGGCCCACATGGACTCGATCCCGATCGTCGCGATCACGGGACAGGTGGGACGCAGCCTGATCGGCACGGACGCGTTCCAGGAGGTCGATACGCTCGGGGTCACCCGCGCGATCACGAAGCACAGCTACCTCGTCGAGGACGCGGAGGACATCCCGCGCATCGTCCACGAGGCCTTCTACATCGCGCGCACGGGCCGGCCTGGGCCCGTGCTGATCGACGTGCCGAAGAACGTCGCGCTGCAGCGCGGACCGACGTCGCACCCACAGAAGCCGCCCGGCAGGCGCGGCTACCGCTTCCACACGGCGCCGGACCCCGCGGCCGTCGAGGCGGCCGCGCAGGCGATCGCCCGGGCGGAGCGCCCGCTCCTGATCGTCGGAGGAGGGGTCGTGCAGTCCGGGACGGAGGAAGCCCTGCGCCGCCTGATGGCGGCCCATGACCTTCCCGCCGCGAGCACCCTGATGGGCCTCGGCGCCGTCCCGGGGACGGATCCGCGCCACCTCGGCCTCCTGGGCATGCACGGAACGTATGCCGCGAACCGCGCGACCGCCCAGGCGGATCTCGTGATCGGCCTCGGGCTGCGCTTCGACGACCGCGTGACGGGCGCGGCGAAGCACTTCGCGCCGAGGGCGACGATCATCCACCTCGAGATCGACGAGGCGGAGGTCGGCAAGATCGTGCCGGTCGACATCCCGGTGATCGGCGACCTGCGCTACTCCCTTCCGGCGCTCGAGGCGGCGCTCTCCCGCACCGTGCAGACGGCGAGCGCCGACGCGCGCGGCGCCTGGTGGGAGGAGATCCGCGCCTGGGAGGCGCACCAGGGCTGGACCGCGCTCACGCCGATGGAGCTCGGCGGCGAGGGCGGGAAGCTCCTGCACCCCCAGGCGGTGATCCAGGAGATCTACCGCGTCACGGACGGGGAGGCCATCGTCGTGACGGACGTCGGCCAGCACCAGATGTGGACGGCGCTCCTCTACCCCTTCGCGAAGACCCGCCAGCTCGTCACCTCGGGCGGCCTCGGCACGATGGGCTTCGGACTGCCGGCGGCGCTCGGGGCGCAGATGGCGAGGCCCGAGGCGAGCGTCTGGCTGATCTCGGGCGACGGCAGCATCCAGATGAACATCCAGGAG
>JAJYTV010000071.1 GCA_021792885.1 Bacillota bacterium | reverse complement strand
ACTACCTTGTCCGCAGGAAACGCGCTGGTGGTGTTGGCAGCTCTCCTGCGGGCCGTGCAAGTAACCGTCAGTCACCGTCTGACAGACGGCCAACAGTGGGACTCAACCGCCTTGACAGCAGTTCAACTCTCCGTCGTTGCCGTATTGACCGGTGGGGCATCATTCTGGTCTTTGAGCGGAAGCCATGTTCTTAGAGCAGCGAATCCTTGGGTCATCGGGTCGCTAGTTGCCTATCTCGCGGTGCTAAGCACCTTCGTAGCATTCTATGTACAACTCGTGGCTATCCGCCGGACGTCGCCGTCTCGGGTGGCCCTGCTCCTCGGCACCGAGCCGCTGTGGGCCGCGCTGACTGCGGTGGGTCTCGGTGGCGAGACACTCCCACTCCGGGAGTGGGCAGGTGGTGGGATCCTGGTGGCAGCGACGTTTTGGGGTCGATGGACCGAATCCCGTGGTCGGGCAGAACCCGGCGACGGCAACCGATGACGTTCGAGACACATCCCGCGTACGTAATGCGGTGATAACGCCCGACACTAATAAAGAATCAATATACGGCGTGTTTTTGCAGCAAACCGCGGGGGCGCAGGCTCCACCATCTGGGAGACCTGCGCCCGGAAACCCGCTTTACAAAAGGACATGGTGCGCGCGGTAGGGCTCGAACCTACGACCCGCTGACTAAGAGTCACGGGCCGACCACCTATTATTGGTAAATCCCTATGTAGTGCGAGTTTCCGGGCTTTCGCTGCTGCACCTCGTTGGAGAGATCAGCGTGTGTACCAAGCACAGTTTGACCTCCTGATTTTCGGGATGTGGTTAGTATCTCCATGATTATGCAGGTATTCGTGGCCAGCCCATGCACGCACTGGACCGGCCGTACTGCTGGCGTCTCTTGTCTCCATGTCGTAGCACACATTGGTGCGGTTGCGGATGGTCCCTATCACGCGTTATCATCCAGATAGTAATCTAGATGGATAGGTGGCTGAACAAATGGACACAATCGGTGCCTTCGAAGCCAAGAATCGCTTGGGTGAACTCTTGGAGCGAGCGGCGAACGGAGAGAGCATCGTCATCACCAAGCGCGGCCGACCCCTAGCTGTGCTTGGCCCTGTCCCTGCGCCGAGGCCGCGAGACAAGCGTGCGGTCATAGCAGCGATCAGGAACTTTCGCCATGGCAAGACGCTCGGCGGAATCTCGGTGCAGGAACTGGTGGACGAAGGGAGAGTCTGAGGGTGCCGTCATTTGTCCTTGACTGCTCTGTAACGCTGCCATGGTTCTTCGAGGATGAGGTGGACGGCTACGCAGATGCGATCTTGAACCTCTTGGCCAAGGAAGATGCCACGGCACCCGCTCTCTGGCCCCTTGAAGTGGTCAACGGTCTCGTCGGTGCGGAGCGGCGCGGCCGACTTTCAGCCGACGACGTTACCAACGCACTTGCAATGCTTGCCGAACTTGATATCAAGGTGGAGCAACAGGGCCCCACGCCTTCGGCCGTACTCAGCGTAGCGCGGGAGTATAGACTTACTGCCTATGACGCCGCATATCTCGAGCTCGCCATACGCGAGAATCTCCCTGTAGCCACTAACGATCTTGATCTGGCAGGAGCCGCCAAGCGTGCAGGCGTAGGCACGATGGTACCTGTGGAGGACACAGGGATGGACTGAAATGCACAGTGCCTCGCGGAGCGGTGTACACAGATTGAGGGGAGCCAAACACTACTCTGCTCGCCTGACATGCGGGACGTCGCGGGCGAGCGGTTCGAAACCGACCCCGTAATACAGTTCGCGGGCCGCCGGATGTGCCGGCGCGCCGACGCACGCGACCAGCATCGTCTCCGCGCCCGCGTCACGGGCCCGGTGCATGCCGTGCCACAACAGAGCGGTGCCCAGGCCCTGACGGCGATAGGACCGATGTGTCCCCATCGGTTCAAATTCAGCGGTGCGACTGGCGGGATCGAACCACATGATGGCGGTGGCCACCAGGGTGCCATCCGGTGCTTCGACGAGAACATGCAGGTCGTCGCGATAAGGCCAGGTGGCCTGTACGCCTGCCATGCTGGTCTCGGTGAACGTCGACGGATGCCACGCGTCTACGTGCGCACGGGTTGCGGCCGCCGGGCCGACCTCCGCGGCAGTGCGGAAACGGAAGCCGGCCGGCAGGGCTGGCTCCGAGAGGTCTGCGAGCGGCCGACGGTTCCACTGGTGCCAATCGCCGTCGTCGCCACCCGTCTCCGCATCGGGTTCGTAGCCGTACGCGGGCAGCCGGGCCAGCATGTGCGTGTCCGGATCCTGCGGCGTGATGAACCGGTCGAGACCGGCTGCCTGCTCGGCGTACCAGTCGAGGATCTCGTCCAGCAGCTCCGGGTGGTCCGGATGGACCTGCCAGACCAGGTTCGCGCTGTTCGACGTGGATGTGGATCCGTCGCTGCGCTTCACCGTGTACGGGAGGTACACCCAGGCCCAGGCGTCCAGTCGGCCGCTGCCGTCGGCGCGGCGCCACAAGTGATGACGCCAGGTGTGCCCGAGCGCCGCCCGGTCTTTGCCGAATATCCAAGCGAGTTCCCCGACGGTCGCGCCGCCCTCAAGGAGATCGGGACGCAGCGTCGTCATCTCCTGGGCCAGGCCCTGCATCAGCCGCACCTGCGCGGCCTCCAGATCCCCCGGCATGCCCTTCACTGTCTCACTCACCGCGTCGTCGCCCCCCGATCCGTTCGATCCATGCCTCGCCTACCGGGAGTAGCAGGCGGCAACGGCACACAGTCGCAGACTGGCGCCGACGCGTCCAGGGATTATGTGCCGGTTCAAAAAACACTAGCACACCACGCCGCTCTACGATAGAAAGATCTTGCAGGTGGCGCATTTTCCTCCTGCAGCAAAAACATTCCCACGCTGAGGGTTGACGAGCTCATCGCGAATCGCGCGCGACACGTCGGGTCGCGCGCTGGAGGCCCACCCGCGGAGCTCCCGCGAACAACTCCCCGACAGAACTTATGCAACACCTATGCATCGCCATCTTCTGCACCCGCTGACTTGAATCAGGAGGTCAAGCCCGAATCAGCGTCTCTAGCGAGCAAAAACGCGGGCGCAGGCCCCAATTCCTAGGGTGCCTGCGCCCGGAAACCCGCTTTACAAAAGGACATGGTGCGCGCGGTAGGGCTCGAACCTACGACCCGCTGATTAAGAGTCAGCTGCTCTACCAACTGAGCTACGCGCGCACAAGCTTTTTGGTAGCGGCGGCTGGACTCGAACCAGCGACACTACGGGTATGAACCGTATGCTCTAACCAACTGAGCTACGCCGCCGCACAAAACTTTGGTTGCGGGGGCAGGATTTGAACCTGCGACCTCCGGGTTATGAGCCCGACGAGCTACCAGACTGCTCTACCCCGCGATGTCATCTGCAAAAAGCATTGTAGACCGGCAGCGAAAGTGTGTCAAGCGAAGCGATCGTTCAAAAGCTGGCAATTGCGGACAGCATGCGCTTCCTCACCGCAGCGGCGTCGACGCCCATCGCGACGTCGCAGTTGGCGTCTTCCGCCTGGATCCGGTCGTTCACGACGGTCTGCCCGTAGGTCAGCGGACTCGACGTCTCGACCAAGACGTGGCAAGGGACCGTACTGCAGATGCCGGGATGCACGGCTTCGAGAACCGCGACGACGTCGTGCAGCTTCGCTTCT
Source organism: Bacillota bacterium (assembly GCA_021792885.1). Taxonomy (GTDB): domain Bacteria; phylum Bacillota; class Sulfobacillia; order JAJZYS01; family JAJYTV01; genus JAJYTV01. The sequence continues at coordinate 4,362 of JAJYTV010000071.1, read as the reverse complement.
CCCCATCCCTCGCGCCGGTAGACGCCCTCGTAGTAGTCCAGCATGCGGTCCGAGACCTTCGCCGCCTTTCCGGGCATGGCCCGCAGCGCTGCGTAGTCCTCTTGGGTCAGGGCGACCTGGTGCGTGACGTTCAGTCCGACCATCGTCAGTGGGATGCCGGACTCCGCGACGACGCGCCATGCCTCCGCATCGACCCATACGTTGAACTCGGCGGCCGGCGTCACGTTGCCGCGCAGCGTGCTGCCGCCCATCACGACGAGGCGGTCCACCTTCTCGTGGATCGAGGGATCAAGCCGCAGCGCAAGCGCGACGTTCGTCAGGGGACCTGTCGCGATCCAGCTGACCTTGCCCGGCGCATCATGCAGCAGGCGGCAGGTTGCAAGGGCCGCGTGTTCGCGCGTATGCGGGGCTGCGCTCTCCGGCAGCGAGGCGCCACCGAGCCCATCCTCGCCGTGCACAAGGGAATCGAAGCGGTAGGGGTGCACGAGCGGCAACGCCGCCCCTAGGAAGACGGGGATGTCCTCCCGGCCGACCAACGCCGCGAGATTTCGCAGGTTGCGGTATCCCGTCTCCACGGGCACGTTGCCTACAGTCGCGCACATCCCCAGGACTTCCACGTCTGGCTCCGCCAGCAGGGTGAAGATGGCGAGGGCGTCGTCGATGCCGGGGTCGCAGTCCAAAATGGCGTACCGCATCAGCGCGTGAGAACTCCTCTTGGTCCAAGCGGTGGGTAATCACTTCGGCGGTTCTGCGCCGGATCCCTTGCGCAGCGCTTGCCGTGCATCCCGCAGCGCGCGGCGCAGCCCGGGATCCTGCTGGCTCGCGCGCCGCACGGCATCCACACCCTGGATCGCCTCGGGCGGGAGATGCGCGAGCAGCTTCGCGATCTCCCCCGACCCCGGCGCCTGCGCGCTAAGGAGCCCGGCAATCCCTTCGACCGACTCCTCCGGGATGAACACGGCGTAGGCCCACCGCACGCGCTCCAGGGTTTCCGCCTCCTTCGCGCGGCCCAAGCGGAACACCCGCACCTCGCCTCCGTGTCCCTTGCCCACCCGCCATCACCTCGCATCGAGCGTACGGCCGAGACAAACGCGACAGCACGCGGAGACTGGCGGCATGGGAGGCGCAAGACGGCAAAGGTGGCGATCCCTGGCTGAGAGGCGATCTCCCGCCTTCAGCGAAGTGAAGGGGGAAGGGGGCGAGCGCGTGGACCTCCTCTCCCGCTACCACGGCGCCATCTTCGGTCTCGCCGTCGGCGACGCACTGGGGGCGAGCATCGAGTTCGGCGTCTACCCGAACTACCATCCCGTGTTCGATCTGATCGGCGGCGGGCCACACGCCCTGGAGCCGGGCCAGTGGACGGATGATACCTCCATGGCGCTCTGCCTGGCCGATAGCCTGCTCGCGCAGCCCGGCTTCGATGCCGAGGACCAGTTGCGCCGCTACGTGCGGTGGATGCGCGAAGGCTACCGCTCCAGCACCGGCGTGTGCTTCGACATCGGGAACACGGTCTTGGACGCCTTGCGCCGGTTCGAGCGAGATCCGGCGCCGGACTGCGGCAGCGAGGACCCCCGTTCGGCAGGCAACGGGTCTATCATGCGGCTCTGCCCCGTACCGCTGTACTTCCGCCGAGACCCACTCGCGGCGATCGCCCGCAGCGAAGAAAGCTCGCGCACGACCCACGGCGCACGCACATGCATCGATGCCTGCCGCTACCTCGGCGGCCTGATCGTGGGGGCGCTCGAGGGACGGTCGAAGGAGGAGCTGCTCTCGCCAAGCTTCTCTCCCGTCCCTGGGCTCTACGACGCACAGCCGCTCTGCGTCGAGATCCTGCGCGTCGCGCAGGGCTCATACCGCGAGCGCAGACCGCCCCGGGAGATCAAGGGGAGCGGCTACGTCGTCGAGTCTCTCGAAGCCGCCCTATGGGCGTTCCACCACGGGGCGACCTTCCTCGGCGGTCTCTACCTCGCAGTCAACCTGGGAGACGACGCCGACACGACGGGCGCGGTGTACGGACAGCTCGCCGGCGCGTTCTACGGCGTCGAGGAGATTCCCCCGGACTTTCGGCAGCGTGTCGCGCAGTGGGCAGACCTCGCCCAGGTTGCAGACGACCTCTACGCGGCATCGCAGAACCGTGCCGGCTAAGGGATGCGTACGAGGGGTCCGAGGAGGTCGCCCCTCCAGTCGCGGTGGAACTTCTGGCGCCAGCGGGCCCGGCGAGAGACCGAAAGGTCCACGTCCGCAAGCAGCAATTCCTCCCGCCCCCCCTCCGCGGAGAGGGCGAGGAAGTTCCCGTCGGCGTCGCAGACGTGCGACGCGACGCCGAACCGTGCTACCGCCTGCTCGCCGCGGAAGACGTAGGGCTCCTCGCCGCAGCGGTTGCAGAACGCGATGACCGTCCCTGTGTCGAAGGCGTGCACCCTTGTGGTCAGCGGCGTGATGTCGGGCTCGTGCCTTGTCCGGATGCGCGGGGAGTTGCTGATCTGTACGACGAGGTCCGCACCCTGCAGCGCGAGAGCGCGGACAAACTCCCCGTAGACGGCGTCCTGGCAGATGAGGATGCCGATGCGCCCGAGTGCCGTAGAGAAGACGGGGAGTGAATCGCCGCGTCGGAAGATCTCCGCCTCTTCACATGCGCCGTCGCCGAGGTCGTTTCCGTGCAGGTAGAGCGGTGTGACCGCTTTGTCGTATACGCCGATCAGACCCTCAGGCCCGACGAAGAGCGCGGAATTGTATACGAGGCCCGATGGCGCGATGCGCGCCATGCCGCCCACGATGTGCACGCCGAGCTGTGCGGCGAGCTCCGACCAGAGGCGGCTCGTCTCTCCCGGAATCTCTTCCGCCAGTTCCGCGAACTGCTCCCCGAGCGTATAGCCCGTCGTGGCGAGCTCCGGCAGGAGGACAAGCTGGGCCCCCTGCTCCGCCGCACGCCGGATCCAGTCCGCCGTCCGGCGCCGGTTCTCCTGGACGTCCCCCTTGGCTAAATCCATCTGGCACAATGCGACCCGCACCGAAAACACCTCTCCTTCGGACGCAGGCATCAAGAGCCGTGCGGCGAACATTCGAACACCTCAGAGGAGGCGGTGCGGTGCTGATCGTGTATTCCGCGCTGCTCCTGCTCTTCTGGCTGCTCGCACCGACTCTCCTGGCCACCCTGGTGCACCCGCCGCGGCGGCTTGGGCGGGATGGGTTCGCCGCCCTCATCGCCATCGCCTTCTGGGCGCTTTTGGCGCTCCGCGTGCCGATCCACCTCGCGCCCCAGCCGCTGCGCTCGCCGTGGATCCTCGCGCTGCTCCTGGCGTCCCTCGCCGCCTACGCCTACCTCTTCGTCCGCGGGCTGCACAAGGCGCCCCCGGGCCACCGGCCGGCGGGCGTCCGCGGCGACTTCCTCTCGCTCGCGGTGCTCGCACCGATCGACGAGGAACTGCTCTTCCGCGGCCTCCTCTTCGCGCTCGCCCTGCCCGCCCTGGGCGCCTTCCTCTCCGCGGTCTACACCGCGCTGCTCTTCCTCCTCGCGCACGAGGCGGTACGCATCGCCGGGCTGCACCGCAGCCGCCAGGAGGCGCTCGCCGACCTCACCTTCGGCCTCTTGGCTGCGGCGCTCTACGCCTGGAGCGGCACGATCCTCCTGCCTGTGCTGCTGCACGTGCTGGTGAACGCGTTCCACGCCTACACGCGTCCGATCGAGGAGGCGCTCTAGCCGTTCTGGAGCATCGCGTCGGACAGTTCCTCCATGCGGGCGATCAGGTTCGCGCTCGCCTGGGTCAGTTCGAACGATGCCTGCGTCGCACCGTCTTCGTCGCCTGCCACCTTGCGCTGCAGCATCTCCTGAATGGTCGCATGCAGGTGGCGATGCAGCCGGTCGATCTCCAGGAAGAGCGGCATCTCGCCGAAGTTGTCCTTGCCGGGACCGCTGCACCAGAGTCCGAGGCGGCAGCTGTGGACGTCGGGAAGGGAGTCGGGACAGCTGTCCCCCTGCAGTGCCTCGAGCGCAATGCGGACCAGCCTCGCCTCCTCCTCCTGCCAGCCTGCGAGCAGCAGGAGGTAGTCCCAGCGCCGCATGTTCAACCGCGAGCGCTGCCACGCAGGATCCGGCCGCCACTCCGCGAGCCACTGCACGACCTCCTCGGGAGGCAAGGGGCGTGCGATTGCGAAGCCCTGGCCGATCGAGCAACCGAGGTCGAGGAGCACCGTGCCCTGGGAGACCTCCTCTACCCCTTCCGCCACCAGCATGCGCCGCATCGGAAGGATCGCAGCGGTGAGCCCATTCATGATCGACAAGCTGGTGATGTCCGCCAGCGCCGCCTTGGTAAAGCTCTGGTCCATCTTGACCTCGTCCACCGGCAGCCGCTGGAGCTGGGT
>JAJYTV010000070.1 GCA_021792885.1 Bacillota bacterium | reverse complement strand
AACGAGGATGTCCAGTTCCAGGTCATCCTGCCGTCGACGGCCCCGAGCGCCCTGGAAGGCATCAACGTCGGCTTCGACATCGTCTTCGTCGCCCTCACGTAAGGGCCGGTCCCGGGCACTGCCCCCTTCTCTCCGAACCGAGCCCGCGATGGGAGTGTGCACGGCTTTGTCGGGACGTGTCGCGATCCTCACTTCGAACCACCTTGAACCGTCCGGGATGCGCCAGGTCTACGGAGGAGCGGAGCGCTACGGCGTGGAGCTCACGCACCTTCTGCTCGACCTCGGCCACGAGGTCGAGTGGTGGCAGATCGGCAACCACTGGAAGAAGGAGATCATCCCGGGCGTGCCGCTGCGCGGCGTGCCGGAGAGCGACTTCCCCTACCAGACGATGCCGCACCTCAACCAGGTCTTCTTCGAGCAGGCGGTGGACGCGGACTTCGCGATCTACTTCGTGACCTTCCTCGCCTACCCGACCGCTCTGCCGCGCAGCATTTCCGTGTCCCACGGCATCTACTGGGATCATCCGGGCACCGACAAGTTCCACGCGACCGAGCCGGAGCGCGAAGAGTGGATGCGCCGCCTGCAGCTCGCGATCGGCGCGGTCCGCAGGGTCGTCTCGGTCGACACGGCGACGATCAACTGGGTGCGCGCGACGTGGCCGACGCTCGCGCAGAAGTTCTCCTACGTGCCGAACTTCGTCGACCTCGACGCGTTCCACCCCGCAGACCGACCGGACCGGGCGGGCCGACGGTTGCGGGTCGCGTTCCCGCGCAGGGCGACCACCGTGCGGGGCGTGAACGAGGCCGGCAAGGCGGCGCTCTGGCTTACCGAAGCCGACCCCGACATCGAGGTGCACTTCGTCGGGCGCGCGCACGACGACGGCATGGAGCGCACGATGATGGCATGGGCCTCCTCCCACGACCGCCTCTTCTACTACTGGCTGCCGCCCCACCTGATGCCCGATCTCTACCGCCACGCGGACGTCGCCTGGATCCCCTCGAAGTCGTCCGAGGGCACGTCGCTCGCCTGTCTCGAGGCGATGGCGAGCGGCTGTGCAGTCATCACGACGCCGGTCGGCGGGCTGCCGGACCTCGTGCAGGACAACTACAGCGGCCTTCTGATCGAGCCGACGGCGCGCGGGCTCTACGAGGCGACCGTGCGTTTGCAGCGTGACCCGAAGCTGCGCGAGCGGCTCGGGCGGCACGCACGGGAGGTCGCGGAGACCTTCGGCCTCGACCGGTGGAGGGCCGGCTGGACCGCAGCGATCGAGGATGCGTTCGGGACCGCACCGCAAGCCACACCGACAGGGTGAGTGCATGCCCTTCTCCGCCATCGCGTTCAACCGAGGAAACGAGATCCATACCGCAGGGATCGCACTGCTCTGCGATGTAGCGCAGTGCGTCGGCCTGACCCAGCTGGAGCGGGTGCGCCTCCTCCTGGAGGCTGCACCGCCCGGCTCTGGGGAGTTCTCGCCGACCTGCGTCTCGTGCGAGCGCGTCCTCCGCGACCTCGCCTCGCCGCTGCGCGGCCTCTTGGTGTTCTTGCCCCTGGACGGTCTCGCCGTGCACCCGCCGTGCACCGTCGCGTGCGGTGTGCTGACCGCGCGCGCCCGCACGGCGACCGCCCCGGGGCAGGTCGCCGTGCAGTGGGTGCTCGAAGGGCGCTTCACCGTAGTCGACGCAGCGGGAAGCCACGACGTCCTCGCCGCCTCCCCACCCCTGCTGCAGGTCTGCGGCGCGCCGCAGAGCGACCGTGGAAACTGGCAAGCGGAGGTCGAGGCGCAGTGCCTCGCCTGCGCTGCCATGCCCGTGTCGTCTCTCCCCGTCTCCTCATGGGGGAATCCGGTCCTCTGGGGCGAATCCCTCCGCAGCGGCCTGCACGGTCCGCCGGCCGCGCGACGCGTTTGGGCGGAGGGATACGATGGCGGCGTACCGCGACCGGGATGAGATGGTCGAAATCTTCGGCACCCTCGCCACCCGTGCGGCCGAGAGCAAGGCCGCGCAGATGCTGCACAGCTCCCGCATGGTGGTCTCCTTCGTCTACAAGAATCCGGATCTCACGCTCGTGATGGACGGCCGCACCCCTGCGGAGGGGGAGCCACCCATGCGCATGCTGTTCGACACCGAGGAGCCGAAGCCGGACGTCACCTTCGAGTGCTCCGCCGATGTCGGGCACCAGTTCTGGATGGGCAAGCTCGACGTGCCGCAGGCGCTCGGGCGTGGCATCGTCAAGGCGCGCGGCTCGATCGCCAAGGCGCTCAAGCTCCTGCCGATGATGCCGCCCCTCTACGAGGCCTACCGCGAGACGTTGGCGCAGCGCGGCGGCGCGGGAGACGAGGCCCGATGAAGGCTGCCGTGATGCAGGACGGCGGCGAGCGCCTCGAGATCCGCGATCTCGAGCTCGCGCCCCCCGGGCCAGGTGAAGCGCTCGTGCGCATGGCCGCGAGCGGCGTCTGCCACAGCGACCTGCACGTCATCGAAGGGCTCCTGCCCGTCCCGCTCCCGGCCGTTCTGGGCCACGAGGGCGCGGGGGTCGTCGAGGCGGTCGGCGCAGGGGTCACCCGCGTGCGGCCGGGAGACCACGTCGTGCTCTCCTGGATGCCGAGTTGCGGGAAGTGCTTCTACTGCGGCATCGGCCGGCCGGACATGTGCGATGAAGCGTTCTCCATCCAGCTGCGCGGCTCGCTGCCGGGCGGCGGCATCCGCCTGCGCGACGGAGGGGAGGAGGTCTACCACTTCCTTGGAACCTCGTGCTTCGCGGAGCGCGCCGTCGTTCCCGAGCGCGGCCTCGTGCCGATCCGCAAGGATGTGCCCCTCGACCGGGCCGCGCTGGTCGGCTGCGCCGTCACGACGGGCTACGGAGCCGTCGTGCATACGGCGGACATTCCGCCCGGCGCAAGCGTCGCCGTCGTCGGCGCCGGCGGCGTCGGCCTCAGCGTCATCCAGACCGCGAAGCTGCGCGGCGCGCGGCAGATCGTCGCCATCGACCGCGGCGCGGAGAATCTCGACCTGGCGCGCCGCTTCGGCGCGACCGACGTCGTGGATGTCAGTCGGCGCGACGACCTCGTCACGCCCGTGCTGGACTTGACGGAGGGCAGGGGCGTCGACTACAGCTTCGAGGTCGTGGGCCGGCCGCAGACGATCGAGGCCGCGTACGGGATGACGCGCAAGGCCGGCATGACGGTCGTCATCGGCATCGCGGCGCCGTACGAGGAAGTGTCGCTGAACGCGTTCGCGATCCCCGCCCAGTCTCGTATCCTCACCGGCAGCTGGTACGGGCGCTCCCGCCCGGACGAGGACATCCCCGCCATCCTGAACCTCTACATGGAGGGACGGCTCGAACTCGACGCTTTGATCACCCGGCGCTACGCCCTCGAGGAGATCAACGACGCCTTCGATGCGATGCGCCGGGCGGAAGGCGGCCGCGGCGTCGTGATCTTCCCGCAGGATGCGGGCAGGGTGGTGGAGTGATGTCGGAGATCTCGCTGCGTGAAGGCATGCTCTACATCGACGGCGGGTGGGTCGAGCCGCGCTCCGGTCGGCACTTCCCCCTGATCGATCCGGCGACGGCGCAGCCGTTCGCGGAAGCCGCCGACGGCGGTGCGCAGGACATCGAGCTTGCGGTCGCCGCAGCCGGCGCCGCCATGCGCGAGCGGCGCTGGCTGGGCATCGACCCGCTCGAGCGTTCCCGGGTGCTCGGCCGCATCGCGGCGGGCATCCGCGCGCACGCGGAGGAACTCTCCGCTGCGATGGTGCGCGAGAACGGGATGCCGCTCGCCTTCGCGCAGTGGCTCGAGATCCCGATGGCGGCCGACGTCTTCGACTACTTCGCCGGCCTCGTGCCGCAGGTCCACGGGGAGACCCTCCCCTTCTCCCTGCCGGGGCCGCAGGGGGAGTACCTCGCCTTCACCCTGCGCGAGCCCGTCGGGGTGGCGGGGCTCATCACGCCCTGGAACTTCCCGCTGCTGATGCCGGCATGGAAGCTCGCGCCCGCGCTCGCCGCCGGGTGCAGCCTCGTGCTGAAGCCGGCGCCGGAGACGCCCCGCACGGCGCTCCTCTTGGCCGCGATCGCCGAGGAGGCCGGCGTGCCCGCGGGCGTGCTGAACGTCGTGACGGGCGGGGATGAGGCGGGCATCGCGCTCGTCGCGCACCCCAAGGTGCCGAAGATCGCGCTCACGGGCGAGACGGCGACCGGCGCGAAGGTGATGGCCGCCGCCGCCCAGCACATCAAGCGCGTGACACTGGAACTGGGCGGCAAGTCGCCGAACATCATCTTCGACGACGTCGACCTCGACCAGGCCGTCTCGAGTGCCCTGTTCGGCGTCTACCTGAACTCCGGGCAGGTCTGCCAGGCCGGGACGCGCATTCTCGTCCAGGAGACGATCGCGGACCGCTTCGTCGAGGCCTTGAAGGAGCGCGTGGAGGCGCTGCAGGTCGGGCCGGGCTCGGACCCCCTGAGCGACATCGGGCCCGTGATCAGCGCGCGCCAGATGGAGCGGGTGATGGGCTACGTCGCCGCTGCGGGTGCGGAAGGCGCACGGCTGCTCGCCGGAGGCAGGCGGCTTTCGCATCTCGGTGAGGGATACTTCATCGCGCCGACCGTCTTCACGGACGTCGCGCCCTCGATGCGCATCGCCCAGGAGGAGGTGTTCGGCCCGGTCTCGGCCGTGATCCGCTTCCGCGACGAGGCAGAGGCGCTCGAGATCGCGAACGGCACGACCTACGGCCTCGCGGCCGGCGTATTCACGCAGGACCTGCGCCGCGCCATGCGCATGGCGCGCGGCCTCGCCGCCGGAACCGTTTGGCTCAACACCTACCAGCTGCTCTCCCCCACGGTGCCGTTCGGGGGCTACAAGCAGAGCGGCCTCGGCCGCGAGCTCGGCCCGCACGCTCTCGACGCGTACCTCGAGACGAAGACCGTGATCGCCGACCTGAACGAGAAGCCGTTCAGCTTCTTCTGATCCTGGCGGCCGCCCGTTCCCTTCCCCCAGGAGGTGCCGACCTGTTCTCCGTGATCATCCCGACGACCCGTCCCGACCTTCTGCCGCGGGCCTTGCGCTCCGTCGCGGCGCAGACCATGCCGCCGCTGGAGGTGCTGGCCGTGTGCGATGGCGGTCCGCCGCCCGACGCGGGCACCTGGCCCTTCCCGCTGCGGGCAGTCGGCATCGCGCCACGCCAGGGACCGTCCGCGGTGCGCAATGCGGCAGTGGCACTCAGCCGCAGCGACCATGTCGCCTTTCTTGACGACGATGACGAGTGGCTCCCAGAGCACCTCGCCGCGCTCGCGCCGTCGGCCGAACGGCACCTCGCGTTTTCGGACGCGATCGTGACGCACGAAGGCGAGGGCTGGTCCCGAAGGTTCGCCTTCCGGTTCACGCCGGCGCTTTTGCGGAGAACCAACCCGATCATCCTCTCCGGCGTTGCGATGCCGAAGCGCGCCTTCTGGGAGGTCGGCGGCTTCGACCCCACGCTGCGCCGCTACGAGGCATGGGATCTCTTCCTGCGCGTGCAGGCGGCAGGAACGCAGATCGTGCGGGTCCCGCGCGCGACCCTGCACTACCGCTTCTCGGACCGCTCGGTGACTGCCGACGACCAGGCGATGGAGGACGCCTTCGCCGTCTTCCGCTCCCGGCACGGTCTGATCGACCTGCCGCGAGCCAGCTTCGCCTCGATGCTCACGGACCCGCGGTTTGCCAAAGACCGCGACGACTAGTGCAGAGGCACGATGCTCTGCAGCGAACCCGCACAACGAACACGACCTTGCGCGGCGGGCCGAGAGGAGGCGTTCGCATGAAGGAATCCAGGATGCCCGATGGCGCCGGATCGCTCGTGGCAGCTTCGTTCCTCGCGTGTCTCGCGACGGTACTGGAGCGGCCCATCGCAGATCTGCCGCGGCTTCGGCCCGGGGAAGACGCAGCGCGCGGCTCGACCGTCTCCCGCTGGCTCGGCGGCCTTGGGCTCGGCCTCGCCGCCGTCGCCGATCCGCGCTCCTTCTCCTGGGCCGGCCCCTGGATCGCGCGGATCGCACCGCCAGGCGGCGAGCATCGCTGCGTCGTCATGTACGGTGTGCCATCCGGTGTCGTTTGGGATCCCGGGGGCAAGGGCGAGGTCCCGCAGGACTGGATCGAAGCGGGGTACCTGATCGCCGCAGCCGACATCGTCCTGGCGCTTCCGCCGCGTCCCGCCGCCCCGAGGTCCACGGGCACCGTGGATGCGATCTGGATCGCGTCGGCCGCGGGCCAGCCCGCGGAGGCAGTCAGCTCCGTTCGCGCCTTGCAGGGGCAAGGGCTGGAAGGCGATCGCCACGTCGCTGGCCGCGGCACCTTCCCCTCCGGGCTGCCCGGCAGCGCGCTCACGCTGATCGAAGCGGAGGTGTGCACGTCGTTCGAGCCGCCGCTCGGGCCGGACGAGCACCGGCGCAACCTGGTTACGCGGGGCATCGACCTGAATGGACTGGTCGGTCGGGAGTTCCAGATCGGAGAGGTGCTCTGCCGCGGCATGCGGCTCTGCGAGCCCTGCATGGTGGTCGAGCGCTACGCATCGCGCCCCGTGCTGCGCGCCCTCGTGCACCGCGGCGGCCTGCGGGCCGATATCCTGCGGGAGGGCGTGATCCGGGTCGGCGGCCGCATCGAGGCCGTCGCGGGACCGGACGAAGGCTAGCGACGCTGCCGTTTGCGCTGCAGCACCTGCTCCACAGGGCCGGCATTGCGGACGTCCTTTGCCGCGATGCCGGCCTTCTGCGCCTGGGCGATGCCGAGCGGCATGTAGGCGAGCTCCTCCGTCGAATGGGCGTCCGTATCGATCACGAACGAGAGGCCCCGCACGCCATCCTCCCCCAGCCAGCGGTAGTCGAGGTCGAGGCGGCGCGGCGACGCGTTCAGTTCGAGCGCGGTCCCCTCGGCGCGCACCGCCGCGAAGACGCGCGGCCAGTCGGCGGCGATCGCCGGGCGCACCCCCAGCTTGCGCGCGCCGGGATGGCCGATCGCCGTCACGAGCGGGTGGCGCACCGCCCGCAGGAGGCGCGCCGTCACCTGCTCTGCGCCCTGGTCGAACTGTCCGTGCACCGACGCGATCACGACGTCGAGCTCACGCAGCAGGTCGTCGGGCAGGTCGAGGCTGCCGTCGGGGTGGATGTCCACCTCGCAGCCCTGCAGCAGGGTGAAGCCTGCGGGAAGCGTCCGCTGCACCGCCCGGATCTCCTCCCGCTGGCGGCGGTAGCGCTCGGGGGTGAGGCCGTTCGCCACCGTGAGGCCCTGCGAGTGGTCCGTCACGGCGAGGTAGCGGTAGCCGCGCGCCACCGCCGCCGCCGCCATCGTCGCGATGTCCTGCGCGCCGTCCGACCAGTTGGAATGGGTGTGCAGGTCGCCCTGCACCGCCTGCGGCGCCGCCGCGCGCAGCCCGGGGTCGATGCCGCGCAGGGCGGGCGTGACGGCATCCATGCCGGCGAGGCGGAAGACCTCCTCCTCCGAAGGGCAAGGAATGAACTCCTCCCCGCGCCAGAGGCCCTCGGGCGTGAGCCGCAGACCCTGCGCCACGAGCGCCTCTCCGACCTCCTGCACGAAGCGCTCCGGGCCCGTCGCGCACAAAAGCGCCGGCCCGAAGGCGTCCTCCCGCGCGAAGGCGAGGCTCTCCTCGCCGATCACGTACCCGCCCGGCAGGGTAAGGGGCTGCAGCGCGCACCACTCTGCGCGGCCCTGCGCGCTCTCCGGTGCGAGCCAGGCGGGCACCGGAACGGTCGGGTCGAGGCGCCGCAGGGCGCCCGCCGGCTCGATCCCCGGTACGCGCTGCGCAAGGCGCGCCGTCGCGGCGAGGAGCTCGGGCAGCGGCACGCCGAGACGCCGTTCGGCGAAGGCGCGCAGGAGGTGCCGGCGCTGCCCCTGGGAGATGGCGGGGAGCGCAGCGCCCGCGAGAAGCTGCTCCTCGAGCGCGCGCACCGTGCCGATGCCGGCCCCGAAGAGCTTCCTCGCCGTGCTGGGGCCGATACCGGGCAGTCGCAGGAGCGCACTCAGCTCCTGCGGCTGCTCTGCGCGCAGGCGAAGGAGCGATC
>JAJYTV010000069.1 GCA_021792885.1 Bacillota bacterium | reverse complement strand
GCGCAGATCAGGCTTCGCGTAGCTGCAGTGTTCGAAGCTCGTGATCCGCTCGAACGCGTCTGGTTGGATGCCCGCCCAGCTGAGCCGCTCCACGATCGCGCGCAAGGGGAAGACCGGACTCGTCGCCAGCGTCAGGTGGTAGCCGCGTTGGTGCGCCGCGTCGACGAACCGGCGCGCGCCCGGGATCGGGCGGGTGAACCCCCGCAGCTGCGGGAACACCTCGTCGTAGAACGCGCTGAACGAGGCATCGCACCGCGCGGACACCTCTTCGGCCAAACCGGCCCGGAACGAGGCGTAGAACGCCTGTTCATTGGTGATCGGCGCCTTGCGCGGTGCCAGCATCTCCTGCACCGCGCGCATGAAACGCTGCGAGAAGTCGGGGAGGCGGACTGCCTCCCCGACGTAGCCATGCAGCCGGTCGAAGTAGATGGGCAGGAACCGGTCGATGTCCATGCCGAGAAGGGTCCCGTCGAGATCCACTAGCAGGTGGTGCCGATCGCTCAATGCTGCGTTCCCGCCTTCGCCCTCTGGATGATCTGTTGCGCGATCGGCGCCGGAACCTCGTCGTAATGGGAGAAGCGCTGGCTGAAGTGCGCGCGTCCCCCTGCGAGCGACCGAAGCTCGATCGCGTAGCGTTGCAGTTCCGCCGCTGGCACGAGCGCCCGCAGCATTCCGCGCCCGTCGGCCGTCTCCATACCCAGCACGCGACCCCTCTTGCGGTTCACGACACCGATAATGTCGCCCATCACCGCTTCGGGACAATCGATCTCCACCTCATCGACCGGTTCGAGCAGCACGGGCTTTGCGCGCTGCGCGCCTTCGCGGAACGCCAGCGCGCCGGCGATCTTGAACGCCATCTCCGATGAGTCGACCGAGTGGTAGCTCCCGTCTACGAGCGCGCACCGCACGTCGACGACCGGGTAGCCCGCGAGGACGCCCTGGGCCATCGCCTCCTGCACGCCCTTCTCGACCGCCGGCCGGTACTGCTGCGGCACGACGCCGCCGAAGATCCTGTCCTCGAACAGGAATCCCTGTCCGTCGGCCGGCGAAAGTTCTAGCCACACGTGCCCGAACTGGCCGTGTCCCCCGCTCTGCTTCTTGTGCTTGCCCTCGATGCGGATACTGCCGCGCAGCGTCTCGCGGTAAGGCACTTCCGGCAGATCCATCGCCACATCGACCGCGAACTTGCGCCGCAAGCGATCGTGCAGGACCTCGAGGTGCATTTCGCCCTGTCCGGCGACCACCGTCTCGTGGCCGCTCGGGTGCTCGATGCGCAGCGTCGGGTCCTCCTCGAGTAGACGGTGCAGGGCACCGGCGAGCCGATCCTCGTCCGCGGCGCTGGCGGCCTTGAGGGACATGCGAAACACCGGATCGGGGAACGCGATCTGCGGCAGCGCAAGGATCTCCCGCCGCGCGGCGAGCGTGTCGCCGGTCCCGGTGTCGGACAGTTTCGCCACGGCGCCGATCTCTCCAGCCACGAGTTCCGCGACCGGATCCTGCTGGCGCCCCCGCAAGCGGTAGATCTGGCCGAGGCGCTCCTCCTTCGCGCGCGCGATGTTCTGCAGGTGGGCATCTGGCAGCACCCGTCCGGAGAGGACGCGGAAGAAGCTGAGGCGCCCGACGTGCGGGTCCGCCGTCGTCTTGAAGACGAAAGCGACGGGATCGTCACCCGTCTCAGGGAGCGGCCGGGGCGCGGGACCGAACTGCGCGATCGCGTCGAGCAGGAGCTTCGTCCCGACGAACGTCTGGGCCGACCCGAACAGCACGGGGACGAAACTGCCGGTCGCGAGCGCCTGCCGCATCGCGCGCTGCAGGAGGTCATCCGGCAAGGTCCCGTCGTCGAGATACCGTGCGAGCGCCTCGTCGTCCGCCTCGGCCACGCGCTCCGCGACCTGCTCGCGCAGGCTGTCCGCAGAAGGCGGCACATCCGGCAGGGGCTTATCGTCGGCGCCGTAGGCCTCCCCGCTCCACACCGCGTAGGCGCCCCGAAGGCCGCCCTCCTGCCCGATCGGCCATGTCGCTGCGGCGAGCTGGGGACCGAACGCGTCGCGCAGCGCGGAAAGCGCCTTCTCGGCGTCGGCATTCTCTCGCTCGAGCTTATTGACGAAAACCATGCAGGGCAGTCCCGCCGCGCGCACCCGGGCCATCGCGAGCTCCGCTCCGATCTCGACGGGCGCCGCCGCGTCGACGACCACGATGGCGAGGTCCACGACGCGCTGCGCCGCGAGAGCCTCGCCCATGAAGTCCAAGTATCCCGGGGTGTCGATCAGATAGAGCCGCTTCCCCTGGTAGAGTGCCGACCCAACAGCCAGACTCATGCTGATGTGCCGACGGTGTTCCTCCGGCTCGTGGTCCAGGTACGACGTGCCGTCGTCGACCCGGCCACGGCGATCGAGGGATCCGGCCTTGAAGAGGAGGGTTTCCGCGAGTGTCGTCTTGCCGCAACCGCCGTGGCCGAACAGGCCTGCACTACGGACGCTGTCGGGTACAACATCTCCCATACCGCCCGGCGCACTGTGCGCCTCCGCCTCCTTCTGCTGCCCGCTCCACCTCGGGCGCACCGAGCGCTTTCGCGGGGCGCGAGGAGTTCTCCTCCAAGCTCAGACAGGACGGCGCGTGCGGCGCTCCTCTTCCTTGGGAGGGCGCAGCGAGAGGCCGGGAAGCCAGCTGGCGGCGAGATACAGGCAGGCGATGGCAACCGCGACGGCCGAAAGGCGCGGGAACGACCCGAGACCCAAGCTGGCGATCGCGAGCAGGCTCGGCATCCAGCCGCCACGCGGTCGCAGGATCTGGGCACCGAATGCGGGACGCAGGTGGTGCAAAAGCGTCAGGTTCGCCGCGACGGCGACGCCGATCGAGAGCATGCGCTGCCACGCGAGCAGGCCGGTGGGGAAGAACAGGACCGCGCCCAGAAGAAGCAGCAGCAGTGCCGCGAGGGCGAAGCCGATCCTGGCGCCCACCTTCGGGTAACGCCGCCGGGAGCCGACGACGTACGGCCTCCCGCGCCGCACGCCGCGCAGCGTCGGCATCAGGTCGGCGAGCAGCATCAGCGTGCCGACACCGGTCACGGCGAGCAGCCACGGCTGCCGCATGATCACCGACAGCACGAGGCCGAGGTGCCATGCCGCCGCGCCCCAGCGGGCGAGATGGCGCGACCCCGGCGGGTGCGCCAGGAGGCGCGGCCAGACGTAGAGGGCGCCTCCCAACGTCAGCGAGCCCAGCCAGCCGAACAGCAGCAGGAGTTCGCTGCGGCTTCCAAGCATATGGCCATCCGCAACGCCTGCCACAGCGACGAGGAAGAGGTAGGCCGGCGCCGCGGCGACCATCGCGCGGGCGACCACGTCGTGGGCAACGTCGCCGCGCCGTTGCCGGACCGGCGCGAGCACGTCGCCGAAGGCTTCCGGCTGCTTGCCGGGCATGGGCGGGCGCCACCAGATCAAGTAGGCGTAGCTAGCCGCCCCGATGACGAACCCCAGCCAGCCGAGGCGGTGCAGCCCCGCGATCGTCCCGACGGGCGGCAGCGAGAGCAGTGCGATGCCGGCGACCGCAGACCAGAGGTAGATCTGGTTTAGGCGCTGCGGTGCGGCGAATGCGCCCGGCCGCATGATCTCGAGTCCGACGCCTGCGGCGAGGAAGCCCGCGGCGCCGTATCCGAGCCAGAGCCGAAGGTCCGTCGTCGCGACGGGAGACCGCGTGACCGCCAGCCAGAGGCCGGCCAGGGCGGCCGCCACCAGGCTAACACCGGACGCCGCAGCGAAGCGGTTCATCCCGCGTCACTCCCTCGGCAGGATTCGCGTCTAGACCTGCCAGTGCACCGTCTCGTCGCCGCGCCCGAGCCGCAGGTTCACGTCGCGCGCAAGGACGAAGAGCAGATCCGACAAGCGGTTTAGAAATCGTACCACTTCCGGGTTGGGCGGTTCCTCTTGCAACGCGACGACTCGTCGCTCGGCGCGGCGCGCCACCGTGCGCGCGACGTGCAAGGCGGCCGCAGCGCGCACGCCGGACGGCAGGATGAACTGCGAAAGCGGCGGCAGTGCTTGCTGGACGCTGTCGATCTCCGCTTCCAGCCTCGCTGTGTCTTCCGGTTTCACTGCCGCCGGCGCCACCCCGTCCTGCGGCATCGTGGAGATGTCGTAGCCCGCATGGAACAGCCGATGCTGCGTGAATTCCAGGATCGCTGCGGCGCGGTCGCCCGGCGGGAGTTCTGCGCGTACGACGCCGATCTGCGCGTTCAGCTCGTCAATCGTCCCGTAGGCTTCGACGCGCGCATGGCTTTTGTGTAGGCGCTGCGGCACCCCCTTCGGCGTGTAGAGGCTGGTTTCCCCCTGGTCGCCGAGCCGCGTGTAGATGCGCATGGTCACCCTTCCTTCGTGGTGGAACATTCTCGCCTCGGCGCACCGCACCTTCCGCCTGTGCCGACAACCCTCGCCGGCCGGTCGGAAAGCCGTCAATGGTACAATGGTCGCGACGTTTCGGCGATCAGGACGGAGGCACGCCCGTGTCGGTCACCGTCGGCATCATCGCGAACCCGGCTGCCGGAAAGGACATCCGTCGGCTCGTCAGCGAGGCGACCGTGGTGACGGCACCCGAGAAGGTGGCACTCTTGCGCCGTGCCCTCGTCGGTCTCGGGGCCGTCGGCGTGGACCGCGTCCTCTATCTGCGCGATGCCCTGCAGTTGGTCGACCAGGCGCTTTCCGGCCTTTCTCCGGTGCGGCGGCCCGCCCTTGCGGCCGAGCCGCTCGTGCTGCCTCTTTATCGCTCCCCGGAGGATACGCGGCAGGCGGCGCGCGCGATGCGCGATGCAGGCGTTGCGGCGCTTCTGGTCCTGGGCGGAGACGGGACATCCCGGCTGGTCGCGGCAGAGATCGGCGACCTGCCGCTCCTGCCCATTTCCACCGGCACGAACAACGCGTTCCCTCATTGGACCGAGGCGACCGCGGCCGGCATCGCGCTGGGCGTAACCGCGCAGGGCCTTGCACCCGAAGCTTTGGTGCGACGCAAGCGCATCTCCTTCGAGCGCGACGGAGCGCCGCCGGAATGGGGCCTCATCGACGCCCTCGTGCTGCGGCCGACCTACCACGGCACGCGTGCGGTGTGGGAACCGGACGACGTCGAACAAATCGTCGTCACGCAGGCCACGCCGGGCACAATCGGCTGGTCGTCCGTCCTTGCGGCGCTGCAGCCGCTGTCCGCGGAGGAACCGGAGGGCGCGTGGGCAGAGTGTGATCCGGAGGCTGCGTCCCGTGCCCTGGCACCGATCGCCCCGGGCCTCGTCGCAGAAGTCGGGGTGGTCCGGACACAGCGGCTCCCACTGGGCAAGGTCCTACCGGTCGGACCGGGGCCGCGCACGATCGCGCTCGACGGCGAGCCGGTCGCCCGCCTCGCGAAGGGAGAACGCGCCGTGCTGCGCATCCTCGGCGACGGCCCGGTCGTGATCGAGATCGGCCGCGCGCTCGCCGCTGCGGCTGCGCGCGGCGCCTTCTCTCTGCGCCGCTAGGGCCAGATCGGTACGACCTGCTGGGGCGTCTGGTAGGTCTGGTCCTTCGCCGTCAGGTGCGCCACGTAGAGCACCATGTTGACGATCGTCGCCGGGGAGAGCTTGGGCGTGCCGG
This sequence comes from Bacillota bacterium, assembly GCA_021792885.1. GTDB lineage: Bacteria > Bacillota > Sulfobacillia > JAJZYS01 > JAJYTV01 > JAJYTV01. The sequence goes on along the minus strand of JAJYTV010000069.1, from coordinate 2,440 downwards.
CGTTCTCGCGCGGCAGCGCGAGCGGCCGCGCGTAGCCTGTCGTGCCCCAGCCCCAGGTCGTCACTGCGTCGGAGTAGCCTGCCTGCAAAAGCATCTGCTCTACGGCCGTGTCGTAGGCGCCGAAGGGATAGGCGAACCACGTCACTGGCTGAGAGGTCTCCAGCCGCAGGATCTTGCGTGCACGGACGAGATCGCCCTCCACCCGGGCGGTATACTGCGCGTTCGTTTCCGTCTGCCCTGTCCGGAAGTTGTAGATGTGCGTCGTCAGCGCCGCGCCAGTCGAGTGCGGACCGCTCGGCACCGAGCCGTGGCTCGCGAAGGTGTGCGATCCGACCGTGAGCAGCCCGGAATGCAGCATCGCATGGATCTGCGCCCAGGAGAGATCGCCGACCACGGTGTTGATTCGGCCGACGATCAGGAAGGTCGCGAATGGGATCTTGCGCTGCAGCAGGATCGGGTAGGCGTAGGTGTAGACACTCTCGAGGCCGTCGTCGAAGGTCAGCGCGACCGCGTTCGGCGGGATGCTCCCGCCGCCCAGGAAGGACTGCACCTGTGCAAGGCTGACGAACTGGAAGCCCGCCGACTGCAGCGACTGCATCTCCCCGGCGAACGCCGCCGGGGTGATGATGTCGCCGTGCGCCTGCGGGCCAAGGCCGTGGTACATCAAGATCATCACTTGGTGCTTGTAGTAGACGTGCGCAGGCGGGGCCGCCGCCGCGGCGACATGCGGCGACTTCGCCTTGGCGGTCGCCGGAACGGGGTGCCCGGCCGAGTGAGATGTCTTGCGTGGTCTGGCCGCGCTCTGATGCACCGTCGTCGGGGCGGAGCACCCTCCGAGGACCAGTGCGAGCGCCAGGAAGGGGACCACAGCAGCAGCTTTGGAGAGCATCCCGCGCCTCCGGTCTCTGCAGGATACCCTTAATCATAGCAGATCGACGCCGGATCGCGGTGTGCGTCAGTGCTGCTGTTTGGACGATCCCTCGCCGGCCTGTACGCGCAGCTTCTTGCGCCCCGCGGCGCTGCGCGGCATGCGAACCTCCAATAGCCCGTTGCGGTAGCTGGCTTGCGCCGAATCCGGGTCCACTGTCGCCGGCAGCGGCACGCTGCGGTGAAAGCGGCCGTAACGGCGTTCGCTGTGGTAGATGCCCTGGCCGTCGCCGCCGGAGGACTGCCGGATCTCTCCGCGCACGGTGAGTTGCTGCGGCGTCAGTTCGACGTCGAGGTCCTCCGGATCCACGCCGGGCACCTCGACGCGCACCACGAGCGCCTCGCCCTCGTCGCAGAGCTCGATGCTCGGCATCTCCCGCATCATCTGCGTCAGCATGCGCTGGGGCCACTCCATCAGTCGACCCACGTCCTCGCGGTCAGGCCACGGCACGAGCGATCTCGCATCCATCCCGATCCCTCCTACATCAAGGGTGCCGTGCGAGGCCGGCACTCATGCGATGCATGGCGCGCCTCGAGGGCTAGGTGCGAGGCGCTATACTGCGCATGGGGGTGTTCGCCTTGGCCGACAACGATCGCCTGGCCGTCTACTACGACGGCGCATGCCCTCTGTGCAGCGCGGCGGCCGACGGCTGGCGGTCCGGGGCGGACCGCAGCGGTCTCGTGCTCTGCCCGCTGCAGGAGTTCGCCCCGCCAAAGGATGGCCCGAGCAGCGAGGACCTCCAGCACGCGATCCATGTGCACGGCCCGGACGGCTGGCTTTCGGGCGCGCACGCGCTACACGCCGTCTACCGACGCCTCGGCAACCGGCCGATGACGGCGCTGCTCACGCTCGGCATCGCGCTTGGCGTCGCAGACCCCGTCTACCGGCTTTTGGCGCGTCATCGCACGCACGTGCCGCTGCCTCGCAGCATTGCGCGCCGTGCGGCCATCCGCTCCGACCAAAGAACCCACGACACGCGAAGGGAGCATCCCTGAACATGCCTGCACCGAAGCCGCCGCACAAGGCCGGCCTCGTGCATCACATCGAACTCTGCGTTTCCGACCTGCGGCGCCCGCAGGAGTTCTGGGGGTAATGACTGCGTGAAATAATCTAGTTACTGGCGCAGGCGGAGAAGGAGCGGCTCGATCCTCCGTACCATCGCCGCCGCGTAGGGCTCAATCATCTTGCATTCCACGCGGCATCGCGCGCGCAGATCGACCTCTTGACGGAGAAGCTGCGCGCCAGTGGCGTGCCTATCCTCTACGCGGACCGGCATCCTCACGCAGCTGGCGAGGACGTCTACAGCCTCTTCCGCGAAGATCCCGACCGCATCAAGGTGGAGCTCGTGGCGCCCTGATCCCACCTGCGCAGACCAAAACAAAGAAGCCCCCGCAGTTCATCACTGCGGGGGCTGAAGGATTCCGGCGGCGTCCTACTCTCCCGGCCCCTTGCGGGGCGAGTACCATCGGCGCTGGAGGGTTTCACTACCGTGTTCGAGATGGGAACGGGTGG
>JAJYTV010000068.1 GCA_021792885.1 Bacillota bacterium | reverse complement strand
GGCCCCACTCCCGCGCCGGGGCGATCACCCGCGTCCCGGGTCGCAGCGTCTCGATCGCGACGTCGAAGCGCACCTGGTCATTCCCCTTGCCCGTGCAGCCGTGCGAGATGGCCTCCGCTCCGGTCTCGTCGGCGATGCGGCAGAGGTGCTTTGCGATCAGGGGGCGCGCCAGCGCCGTCGCCAATGGGTAGCGCCCCTGGTAGAGCGCGTTCGCGGCGATCGCGGGCAGGAGGAACTCCTCGCAGAACTCCTGCTTCGCATCGATGACATAGGCGTCCTTGGCCCCGACCTGCAGCGCCTTCTGGGCGATCGCGTCGAGCTTCTTCTGCTCCCCCACGTCGACCGTGGCCGCGATCACCTCATACCCCTGTTCAGCGAGCCAGCGGATCGCCACCGAAGTGTCGAGGCCCCCCGAGTAGGCGAGCACCACCCGCTTCTGCATTGCGCCTTCCTCCTATTCGCCCAAGATCGCCAGCAGGAGCGCCTTCTGCACGTGCAGCCGGTTCTCCGCCTCGTCCAGCACCACCGACTGCGTGCCGTCCAGCACGCCGTCCGTGACCTCCTCGCCGCGGTGGGCGGGCAGGCAGTGCAGGAAGATCGCCTCGGAGTCGGCCTTCGCCATGAGCGCCTCGTCGACGGTGAATCCCTCGAAGGCCTGGCGCTTCTGGTCCGAATCCTTCTGGCCCATCGAGAGCCACGTGTCGGTGATCACGACGTCTGCCCCGCGGACCGCCTCGGCCGGGCTGCGCACGATGGTCGGCGGGTGCGCGACGACGTTTGGCAGGGAAAGCACCACGGGATCGGGGTCGTAGCCGGCGGGGCAAGCCGCCCGCAGCCGGATCCCGAGCTGCGCCGCGGCGACGATCCACTCCTGCAGCATGTTGTTGCCGTCACCCACCCAGGCGACCTCGAGGTCAGCCAGCGTGCCCTTCGCCTCGCGGACCGTCTTCAGGTCGGCGAGCACCTGGCAGGGGTGGAAGCGGTCCGTGAGGGCGTTCACCACCGGCACCGTCGCGGCCTCGGCGAACGCCTCGAGCTCCGCGTGCGCGCCCGTCCGCACCACGAGCGCCTGCAGGTAGCGCGAGAGGACCTTTGCGGTGTCGGCCACCGTCTCGCCGCGCGAGAGCTGTGTCTGCTCCTCCGTCATGTAGATGCTGTGCGCGCCGAGCTCGAGGGCTGCCACCTCGAAGCTGACACGGGTGCGGGTCGAGGGCTTGCGGAAGAGAAGCCCGATGGTCCGGCCGCGCAATGGAGCGTCGTGCACGTGCTGGAGCTGCGCCGAGAGGTCCAGAAGGTCGAGGATGGCCTGCGCGGACAGGTCGTTGAGCGTCAGCAGGTCCGAACCCTGGATCCCGATATCGGTGGCGAGCATCCCGTCCTCCCCTTTCCCCGGCCGCGAACATAAAAAGGACCCGCCGTGCCCTCCCGCAGTCTGGGGAAGGGCATGCATACGGCGGGTCCTTATCGTCGCGCGTTCGTCGTCAGGGGGCTGGCCAGCCGCGCGCTGCGTGTCGCCATGAAGCCAGCCCCTTCCGTTCCGGATGGGGACAGTATACGACCGTCATGCATGGTCATGCAATAGCTATTCAGTAATTCGTGCCGCGCCGCCTGGCTTCCCCACCCCGGCACATTCCACTGCCATCCCGCGTTGCACGGGCGAATGGGCCGAGCCCGGCCGCTATGCTCGACCAATGACGAGAGAGATTCCGCTCAGGGCTGCCGCCGTGCGCCCCTACGCCGCCGTCAGGGGCTGTGGCCGGGCCGCCGCTTCACAGGCCAGGCCGGGGCCCAGGCAATCATGCGATGGTCGAGGCGGTCCCGGTCGACCCGTTGCAGGTCGTCGCTCTTGGGCGCGAGGCCACCCGGCGGGCGGAGTGCGAACCACCGGCGAAAGACATGCGCATCTCCATGTGTCCGGGTCCTGCGGAGCGGCACACTACACGCATGGGAACCATCACCGCCGCGCTCTCCGGCGTCTTCATGGCGCTGCAAGGAGCGATGAACGCGCAGCTTTCGCGAACGCTCGGCCTCTACTGGATGCTGGTCGCCGTGCAGTTGCTGGCCACAGGGTCGGCGCTCGTCCTGGCGCTGTGGCGCACGCCGCACCTCCCGCCGCTGCTCGCGCCGCCCGCCTACCTCTACCTCGCAGGTCCTCTGGGCGTCGCGATCACGGCGCTCGTCGCGCTCTCCGTGCGGCGCCTCGGCATGGTCCGCACCACGACCTTCATCGTCGTCGCACAGGTCCTCGCCGCCGTGCTGATCGACCACCTCGGGATCCTCGGCCTCGCATCGCGCCCGTTTCCCGCCTGGCGCCTCGTCGGCGTTGCCCTGCTCGCGTTCGGCGCCCAGATCCTCCTGCGCGCCTAGGTCCGCGCTGCCGCCTGCGGCGCGCGCAGCCCCAAGAGCCGCGAGAACTCCTGCACCGGCACGTAGGGGTCGCGCCCCGCGCTCGCGGGGGCGCTCTGCAGCGTGATCTCCTTTCCGTCGAGCCATGCGGCGACGCTGCGGTAGGAGAAGCGCAGCTTGTGGCCACCGGCGACGGCAGTCGCGAAGTCCGGGCTGCTCGCGGACCAGGAGAGCACGCCGCCGGCGGGAGCGATCAGGCCTTGCACCGGGGCGTAGGCCGCCTCGCCGACGAGCCGGCCCCGCACCGCGGCGCCGCTTGCCAAGCGCAGCGAGATCGGCTTGCCAAGGGACGGTGCAGGGCGCGTCGAGAAGCTCCATGCATACGAAAACGCGTGCCAGCCCGAGGGGTCCTCATAGCTGCCCCGGAAGGACGCGCGATAGTCCGTGCTTTCGGCAAGCGGGGACTTGGGGATCAGCGCGGCGCTCATGCCGAGTTCCTGGGGATTTTTCTCGTCCTGCGGCGTCAGGAGGTAGGCCGGAATGGTGCGCCCGCTTGCCGTGAGGGAGGCGCTCGCGATGCGCAGGCCCGATACGCGCTCGCCGAAGAACGAGATCGTGACGGGGTAACCCGCAGGGTAGCGGGCACCGGAAAAGTTTGCGAGCGGGTCGGGGATCTCGCCCTGCAGGAAGCGCAGCGGCACCCCGGTGAGCCCGCGCGTCGGCCAGAGCACCGGCACGCGGTCCGCCACCTCGGCGGAGGCGAGGTAACCGGCGTCGATCGTGGTGACGGGGAGATCGTCGCTCTGCCGGGAGCTGCCGGCGATGCCGTAGCCCATGTCGACGAGGCCAGGGTCGATCAGTCCGAAGCGGTGGTAGATCGAGTCGATCCACAGCTTGACCGCCTCGCCGATCGGCACGCCGAAGGCCATCACCTCGCTGTCGCCGTCGCCGTTGAAGCCGAACGCGACGTCGCGGCTGTAGGGGTTGCGCCCGACGTATCCCGGCCAGGTGGGCTGCTCCTGGTGCACCGAGACGGTGAGCGTCTGCCCGTAGCGGGCGAGGTTCTTGCGGAAGAAGTCGCTGTGCGCCCGCGCGGCCCCCTCGAGCGGGATGTCGAGGCGCATCGGCCGCTCCCCTCCGAGCGCCCGGTACCTGTTGACGTCCGCGAGCGCCGCGCGCGAGGCGGCGCCCCAGGTCGGCACGGAGCGCTGCGCGCCGCGCTGCACCGTGACCTTCCAGTCGTAGTTCCAGCCGAAGCCGCGCCCGTACACATATGCAGACAGCCGGTGGCTCCCCGCAGGCAGGGGCGTCGCCGGCACGTAGCGGACGACCGGCGAGAGCTCCCCGCCCGCTGCGAAGCGCCCGTCGATGAGGAACGTGTAGCGGCCGGGCGGGACGCGCCCCCCGAGGTGCATGGCGATCGGCACCCGCGCCAGCCAAAGCTTCGCGTTCGGCTGCGGCGCGACGAACAGCAGGCTGGGCGCGGTGTACGTCCGTTCGGGGGGGCGGAGCGCGCAGGCCGCGGCCACCAGGGCGGCCGCAGCCAGCGCGATCGGGAGCCGGTTCAAAGGATGCGCTGGCCGAGCGCGGAGAGCGCGAGTTCGGCCGCCAGGCGGCCGGTGCGGTTCGCGGTGTCCAGGATGGGGTTCACCTCGACAATCTCCATGGAGGTGAGGACGCCAGCGGTCGAAACCATCTCCATCGCCAGGTGCGCCTCGCGATACGTGATGCCGCCCTGGTGCGGGGTGCCGACACCCGGAGCGTCGTCCGGGTCCATGACGTCCATGTCGAAGCTAACGTGCACCGCGGAGGCGCCTTCGATGTGCCCGAGCGCGCGGCGCATCACTTCGCGCATGCCCAGGGCGTCGACGTCGGACATCGTGTAGACGTGCACCTTGGACGCGCGCAGCGCGTCGCGCTCCAGCAGGTCGAGCTCCCGGATGCCGATCATCACGAGCCGCTCCTCGCGGATCGGCGGGGCGCCGTTGCGCCCGGCGAGCAGTGCGGGGTTCCCGCGCCCGACCGACGCCGCGGCCGGCATGCCGTGGATGTTGCCCGACGGCGTCGTCTCATCGGTGTTGAAGTCCCCGTGCGTGTCGAACCAGAGCACCGCGGGATCCCGGCTCGCCCGCGCGACCCCCGCGATGGTGCCGAGCGCGATCGCGTGGTCGCCGCCCAGGACGAGCGGGAACTTCCCCTGGCGCAGCACGTCCTCGACGGTGCGGCCGAGTTCGCGGCAGACGCCGACGATCTCCTCGAGGTACTTCAGCTTCGGATTGCCGTGGTGGCTTTCCTCCGGTAGCGGGACGTGCAGGTCGCCGAGGTCCTCCACCTCCAGCCCCAGCCCTTCGAGGCGTTCCTCGAGGGCCGCATAGCGGATCGCCGACGGCCCCATGTCGACGCCGCGCCTGCCTGCGCCGAGGTCCATCGGGACACCCAGCACCGCAATCGGTCGGTGCAAATTCGTATCCTCCCCAGGGTGCGACGCTCAATTTATTCACTTCAGTATACTCGGAACCGCTCTGTAGACGCCATGCGCCGAATGACCCTAGAGTCCAGTGTATGTTCCGATCCGCGCATCCTCCGGATAGCCGCGGTCTTCCCAGTAGCCCATCACGACGTGGTCGACCGCGGCGACGGCGGTCAGCCACTTGACCGACTTGTAGCCGTACATGCCGGGGACGACGAGGCGGGCCGGCGCACCCTGGGCCCGCGGCAGCGGCACCCCGTCGATCTGCCAGGCGACGAGCGGGCGGTAGCGCCGGATCTGCTCCGCCGTCATCCCGTCGGTGTACACGCCGTCACCTGAAGCGAAGGATACCCACGGATGGCGCGCGGGGTCCCATCCGTAGCGCTCGAGCATGGAGAGGAGATCGACGCCGCGGAAGCTGACGCCCGCGACCGACCAGCCCGTGACGCAGGTGAAGTCGAGCCGGCGCACGACCTGCTCCATGGCGCGCAGTTCCTGCCAGCCGATGCTCTGCGGGGCGAGCGGCAGGCCGGCGAACGAGAGGCGCCACGTCTCGCGCGGGATGTTCGGGTAGCCGTTCACCACCGTGTAGGGCACGAAGCCCGGCAGGGCGCCCGCCGCCTCGCTGAACGCCTCCTTCGGCCCGCCGCGCCAGATGCCGCCGCCGAGCAGCCGCAGCACGCCCGGCAGCGCGTAGAGCGCCGGCAAGGCGAGGAGCGCCCCGACTCCCCAGCGCAGGACGCCCCGGCGGGTGAGGCCAGGCCCCGTGACCTCGAGGCGCCTCGGCCGCTCCCTGAAGACGTGCACCGCGAGCCAGAGGACGAGTCCCGCGGCCGAGCCTGCGTGCACGAGCGTCGCGACGTCCCGCGTAGTGCCCGTGCCCACGAGGAGCCCGAGCCCGCTCAGCACGAGCAGCAGCACGAGCGCGAACGCGAAGCGGTGCTGGTTTTGCGCGCCCGCCGGCGGCCAGGGGAAGAGCCGCAGCGACGCGACCAGGAGGCCCGCGCCGTACGCGAGGCCTCCATAGCTGTGCACGAACTGCGTCAAGGGCAGCAGGGGGCCGAGGGCGACACGCATGCTGGGCAGGAAGAGGCCGAATCCGGTCAGCAGCAGCGCGATCAGCAGCGCGGCGTGGCGCCAGTGCCGGGCGAAGAAGGTGCGGCCCAATCTTGACTCCCCCGCTGGGCCTTTTCCCTCATTCTACCGCACGCCGCGCCCGCAGCTCAGGTCCGCGCGAGCAGCATCCCGAGGCTCACGCCGGTGAGGTGCTCGCGCTGCAGGAGGTCGAGCACCTGGCGCAGCCGGCGCAGCCCCTCGGCGTCGTCGCGCAGGGAGATGATGTCTCCCGCGTGGACGGACTTGGGCGGCGCGTGCAGCGCCTCATCCCTCTCGCCGACGTTCCACAGCACGACCCGCAGCCCGAGCGCCCGTGCGGCGCGCAGCACGCCGGCATCGACCACACCGTAGGGCGGGCGCAGGTAGGGGTCGGGCAGCTGGGAGGCGCTCGCGATCAGGTCGCGCGTTCGCACAAGCTCCGCGATGACCTCCCGGTATGGACGGCCGGCGAGCGGCCGGTGGTGGAAGGCGTGGTTGCCGATCTCGTCGCCGGCCGCCTGGATCTCGAGCAGCATCTGCGGGTCATCCCTGAGTTCCTCGCCACTCACGAAGAAGGTGGCGTGCGCGCCGCGCTCGCGCAGCAGGCGCAGGATCATCGGCGTGACGCGTCCGTCGGGCCCGTCGTTGACCGTGAGCGCGACCACCCGACGGCTCGTCGCCACGTGCGCGATCGCCGCATCGGACTGTCCCGTCCCCGCCGGAAGCGCCGCCATCAGCGCCGCGAGCACTGCAGCAAGCATTCCGATCCCTCCTCTACGCGGGCAGTGTGCCCCGGCCGCCGTCAGGCAACGAGCCCAGATGTTGCCCGTATCGCACCCTGCGGGCCACTCGCACGTTAGTTGGGACGGACTTCAACGGGAGGTGCCTCGCGGTGCTGCCCATCTTCCTCGCCTTGCCCATCGCGGCCCCCGCCCAGCAGCAGATGCCGCCGCCGCGCGAGCCGGTGCGGATCGTCATCGACACCGATCGCCGCACCATCACCGTCTACTCCGGCACGACTCCCTACAAGGTGTTCCCCTGCGCCGTCGGCAAGCCGTCGACGCCGACGCCGCTCGGCGAGTGGGCGATCCAGGAGAAGGCCCATTGGGGCGGCGCCTTCGGCACGCGCTGGATGCGCCTCACGATCCCCTACGGCATCTACGGCGTCCACGGCACGAGCAACCCCGGTTCGATCGGGAGCTTCGCGTCCCATGGATGCGTGCGCATGTTCAACCGCAACGTCGAGCAGCTCTACAGCTGGGTGCAGGTCGGGACGCCGGTCTCGATCATCGGCACGCCGCCACGGCGAACCGTCTACGAAGGGGACCGCGGCTCCGAGGTGAGCGACGTGCAGTTCGCGCTGGAGCGGCTGGGCTACTACGAAGGGCCCATCTCCGGCGTCTTCACCCCGCAGCTCGCGGAGGCGGTCGCCGCATTCCAGGAGAGGCACGGCATCCGCCCGGACGGCATCATCGGCCGCTCCACGTACGAGGCGCTCGGGCTGTACCCGCCCCGGCGCACCTTTCCCCGCTGGCTTGGGCCGCCCGCGACGGACAAGTCGCCCGCCGCTCCCACGGCCCCGCAGGCCAAACGCCCGTCCGGCCAGACAAAGCAGGGAGCGAGCAGCAGCCGGCGCCCCGTAGGGTCGCGGCGGCTCTCCGTCCCCTTCCGACGCGCTGCGGCCCGCTGACCGCCGAACGCGAAAACAGGGGGCCGCACCTCGCGCGGTCCCCCGTTTTCGCGTTCCCGAGCGCTGCTAGCCGGCGGTGCCATCCTTGCGCTGGTGGAGCATGATCGCGTTGCCGGAAGGATCGGTCACCGTCGCCATGAAGCACGGCGGGTACTCCTCCGTATCCTGCAGCACCTGCGAACCGTTCGCCCGCAGTTCCGCGACCGCCGCGGCCACGTCGGCGACGGCGAACGCGAGGAGCGCGTTGCGCAGCGACGGCTCCCCCTTCTGCCCGTCCTCCACGAACAGCGAGACGGTGATGTTGCCCGCATCGTACTCCGCCCAGCCCTCCGCCTCGTGCAGGGGACGCAGACCGAGCGTATCCCGGTAGAACGCCTGGGACGTCGCCATGTCCTGCACCGGGACGCCGACGAAGTCCACTGCGCGAACTCGCATTTCCATTCCTCCCGTTTCCAATCTGGTTCGAGCATGCCCGAACGCACGTTCGCATGCAAGCACTCCCGTGCCCCCGAAGACAAAGTGGATTTGCCCACCCGTTGCGTCAATAGAAAAGGT
>JAJYTV010000067.1 GCA_021792885.1 Bacillota bacterium | reverse complement strand
CGGACATCGCGTGCGCCTCCTCGTCGGGCTGCCAGAGACCGACCCGGTGGTCGACAGCGTGACGGACGTGTGGAAGGCGGCCGGCTGGTTTGAGCGGGAAGCCTACGATCTCTACGGGATCCGCTTTCGCGGGCACCCGGACCTTCGTCGGATCCTCACGCACGACGGATTCGGGAACATCCATCCGATGCGCCGGGATTACCCGCCTGGACTGCGGCAGCCGTTTGAGCATCCCGCGACGCTGCCGATCGCAGAACGCTCACCGGTCGGCGAGCGCGGGCTGGAACTCGTGCAGCACCCAACCGTACTGAACATCGGGCCGTCGCATCCGGCCACCCACGGGACGTTCCGAATCGTCGCGCGTATGGACGGCGAGACGATCCGCGAGGCGGACGTGGAGCTCGGCTACCTGCACCGCAACTTCGAGAAGATGGCGGAGACCCACACCTACCACAACATGATCCCGTACTGCGACCGCTTGAACTACTGTTCGAGCTTCATGAACAGCTCGGGGTTCGCGATGGCGGTCGAGAAGCTGATTGGGCTGACCATCCCGCGCCGAGCCCAATACCTGCGCGTCATCCTGAGCGAGCTGAGCCGCATCATGGACCACGCGGTGTGCATCGGCACCAATCTGATGGACATGGGGCTCATCAGCAGCTTCTTCTACCTCTGGAACGTGCGCGAGGAGATCTATGACCTGCTGGAGGAATGTTCCGGAGCGCGCATGATGGTGAGCTTCGTGCGCATCGGCGGCCTCGCCGAGGACGTTCCGTCCGACTTCGTCGAACGGGTGCGCGCGATTCTGAAGCACGTGCCGCCGGTCATCCGGGACACGGACCGGATGGTCACGCACAATGCCATCGCGCGCGACCGCATGCGCGGCGTCGGCTCAATCAGCCGGGAGGATGCCATCGCCTACGGCTTCACCGGTCCGTGCCTACGCGCAAGCGGCGACGCCTACGACGTGCGCAAGGCGCATCCCTACTACGATTACGACCAGTTCGACTTCGACGTCCCCGTCGGCAGCCAGGGCGACGTCTACGACCGCTACCTGGTGCGCCTGGAGGAAATGCGCCAGAGCCTGCGTATCGTCGAGCAGGCCCTCGAGAATCTGCCTTCCGGTCCGGTCATCGTCGACGATGGCCGGGTGGCGTTACCGCCCAAGTACGGCGTCTACACGAACATCGAGGACATGATGAACCACTTCAAGCTGATCATGCACGGTATCCGGCCGCCGGTCGGAGAGGTGTACGGGTACAGCGAGGCGGCAAACGGGGAGCTCGGCTTCTATATCGTCAGCGACGGCGAGGAACGGCCCTACCGCGTCAAGGTGCGCCCGCCGTCTTTCGCGATCTACCAGGCGTTCCCGCAGATGATTCGCGGAACGAAGCCGGCCGATGTCGTGGCCACGCTTGGCAGCCTCAACATCATCGCAGGAGAAAGTGAGCGATAGTCATGCTGTCGGATGAAGCTCTGCGCGAGATCGAGGCGTGCAAGGCCGAAGAGAGCCGCAAGCAGCATGCGCTCCTCACCGCCTTGCGCCTGACGCAGGCGGAAAGGCGCCACGTCGGTCCGCAGGAAGTCCTGTACATTGCGGACCTGCTCGACCTTAGCCCTGCGACGGTGGAAGGGGTCGCCCGGTTCTACGACCAGATCACCAAGGAGCCGACCGGCAACCGGGTTCTGTCCATTTGCCGCGGCATCTCCTGCTACCTCTGCGGTGCAGACGGCGCGGCGCGGGAGGCCGCTGCGGCTCTTGGCGTCGATCAAGGCGGCAGCCAAGCGGAAGGCCGCGTCACCATCCGTCACGTGGAGTGCATCGGCGACTGCGACCACGCCCCCGCCGCGATGCTGGACAGCACGTTCATCGGACCGCTCGACCCGGCGTCGCTCTCGGCATTGATCGAACGATAAGGAGGGGAGCCGCGTGCCCGCCATTCTAACGCGCCATACCGACGATCCGGAGCAGACCGAACTCGATGTCGCGCAGAGGCGAGGAGCATATGACGGCCTGCGCGAGGCCTTGTCGCGCAGCCCCGACGAGGTGATCGCGGAGGTCGAGGCCTCCGGACTGCGTGGCAGAGGCGGTGCAGGCTTCCCCACCGGCCGCAAGTGGTCGTTCATCCGCCCGGTGCCCGGGCAGCCCGTCTATCTCCTATGCAACGCGGACGAGAGCGAACCCGGCACCTTCAAGGACCACTACCTGCTGCGCCGCGACCCCCACCTCGTCCTCGAGGGGATCGCCATCGCGGCCTATGCCATCCGCGCCCACACCGCCTACATCTACATGCGCGGGGAGTACGCCTCCCTGGCGGAGATCATGGCGAAGGCGATCCGCGAGGCGCAGGGCGCAGGAATCCTGGGGGAGAGTTGCCTCGGTTCCGGGTACGACCTCCGCGTCTCGATCCAGCTCGGCGCCGGCGCCTACATCTGCGGCGAGGAGACGGGGCTGATCCAGTCGCTCGAGGGCAAGCGCGCGTACCCGCGCGTGCGGCCTCCCTTTCCGGCGGTCCACGGCTTCCTGGACTCGCCGACGGTGATCAACAACGTCGAGACGCTCGCGAACCTGCCGTTCATCATGACGGAGGGCGCAGCGCGCTTTGCGGCCCTCGGTACCGATCGCAGCCCTGGAACCAAGCTGATCAGCATCAGTGGTGCGGTGGCGCGACCAGGGGTCTACGAGGTGGAGATGGGCTACCCGCTGCTCGAACTGCTGCGGCACGAGGCGGGCGGGGTGCGCCTCGGACGCAGGCTGAAGGCGGTCATCCCCGGGGGGACGTCGGTCCCCGTGCTGACGGCGGAGGAAGCGGCACCGGTCATGATCGACTACGAGTCGATGCAGGCCGCCGGCACCCTGCTCGGCAGCGGAGGCACGATCGTCTTCGACGAAGGGACCTCGATGCCCGAGGCGCTCCTGCGCATCGCCGAGTTCTATGCCCACGAGTCGTGCGGCGAGTGCACGCCGTGTCGCGAAGGCACGGGCTGGATGGCCTGGGTGCTGCGGCGGCTGGTCCAAGGCGAAGGCCGCCCTGGGGACCTCGACCTCCTGCTGCGCGTGGGCCACAACATCGAGGGTCGTACGATCTGCGGGCTCGGCGACGCCTCCGTGCAGCCGGTGCGCAGCTTCATCCAGAAGTTCCGCGAGGAGTTCGAGGCGCTGCTGCCCAGAGAGGCGCTCGCTGCGCCTGCATGGCAGATGCACGGCCATGGGCCGCGCACCGGCCGCTTCGGGCCGCCAGGCGAGGAAGCGGCGCTCTCGGATCCCGTCGAGGGTCCGCCGAACGCCGCGCTGTAAGCGAGGAGGGATGCAGCATGCCGCTCGTGACGATTGACGGCCGACAGATCGAGGTGGAGCAGGGGACGAGCGTCATCCAGGCCGCCGACCGCCTCGGCGTCGAAATCCCGCGCTTCTGCTACCATCCCGATCTTCGCCCGGAAGGGAACTGCCGCATGTGCCTCGTCGAGGTGGACGGCTACGCCCGGCCCGTGGTCGCCTGCGCGACGCCCGTCGCAGACGGTATGGTGGTGCACTCGCCCCATGAGAGCGCCACCGCGTCGCAGGCGGTCAACGGGGTGCTGGAGTTCCTCCTCGTCAACCATCCGCTGGACTGCCCGATCTGCGACCAGGCCGGGGAGTGCTCGCTGCAAGATTTCTACATGCACCCCGACTACGGCTTGCACGAAAGCCACGTCGACCCGGCGGAGAAGGTGCACAAGCACAAGCGGGTCGACTTGGGCCCGCGCATCGTGCTGGACGCGGAGCGCTGCGTGATGTGCTCGCGCTGCGTCCGCTTCTCCGCGGAGGTGTCGGGATACGCGGAAGTGCAGTTCGTGCGCCGCGGCAACCGGGTCGAGCTCGTGACGTTCGAGGATCGCGCCCTCGAAGATCCCTATGCCGGCAACCTCGCCGACGTCTGTCCGGTCGGGGCCCTGACCTCCCGAGACTTCCGGTTCAAGCGCCGCGTCTGGCACCTCGAGTCCACGGATGCCATCTGCGCAGGCTGTTCCACCGGCTGCAACGTGCGCATCGACCACTTCAAAGGCAAGATCGAGCGCGTGGTGCCTCGGCGCAACCCCTCCGTCAACCGAAGCTGGATCTGCGATGAAGGCCGGCTCAGCCACGAAAAGGCACAAGGGCAGGATCGGCTCTTGCACCCGCGCGGTGCGGACGGCGGGGAACTGTCCTGGTCCGAGGCGATCGCGCGCGCGGACGCGCTCTTGCGCGGAGGGAGGGCGGGCGTTCCGGGGCGGGCCCTCCTGCTCGGGTCGGCATCCGCCACCAACGAAAGCCTCCTGCTGCTGAGGCGGTTCGGCGAACTGGCGTTCACGCAGCGCACGATGGATTTCCGACTGGGGAACGAGCCGGAGCTCGTCGACGCCCGCGAGGATCACCTGCTGCGCCGACGTGACAAGCACCCCAACACCATGGGTGCGATCCATCTCGGCTTCGCCGCGCAGGAGGGCGGGCTGCCACTGCACGTCAGGGCCGCCGAGCACGATGCCTACGCGGCGCTGCTGCTCGTCTACCATCCGCCGCTCGTCGGCGACGAGTCCCCGGAGGCCGCGGGGGCCCTGGAGCGCCTGATCCGCGCCGTCCCCGCCAGCGTCGTGCTGACGTCGCATCGGCTGCCCTTCCTCGAGGCGGCGACGCTGCTCCTGCCCGTCGCCGCCTGGGCGGAGGAGGAGGGCACCTACACGAACTATCAGGGTGCGGTGCAGTTCACCGGCCAAGCCTTGCGCGCCCCGGGTGCGGCGAGGAGCGCCGTCGCCATCCTCGCCGATCTCCTGGAGCGCGTGACGCTGCGGCGTCCCGACACGTCCCCGAAGACCCTCTTCGTCGAACTGGCGCAGGCTGTGCCTGCCTATCAGGGACTGTCCTTCGCGACGCTTTCGAGTCGCTCCGCGATCGCCTATCCGCCGGAGGGGAGGATGCACTATGGCCAGGAAGGATTCGCGGGTCGTTGACGTCAGGGCCGCCGCAGACGCGAAGGGCGGCGTCCTTCGCGATGCGGCCGGCACGCTGGCGGGGATGGAGGTCACCTTGCGCAACATGGTGCGCGCGACGGTCGGCCGCGAGCACGTCACCATCCAGTATCCGGAGCAGCGCAAGCCGTACTCGCGCCGCTTTCGCGGCGTGCACGTCCTGACGAGGCGCGCGGACGGGACGCTCAAATGCACTGCCTGCTACCTTTGCGAGACGGTTTGCCCCGCACAGTGCATCAGCATCGACGCGCAGGAAGTGGAGGACCCGGGCATCGAGAAGGCGCCGTCGCGCTACGAGATCGACCTGACCCGATGCATCTTCTGCGGCTTCTGCGTGGAGGCGTGCCCGGAAGAGGCACTGATCATGAGTCGCGAGTACGACCTCGTGAGCGATTCGCGCGATCCGCAGGCGCTCCGCTACGGGATCGAGCGGCTGACGCAGCGCCCGGAGATCGCGGCCTACGGCGCCGGGTTCCGCCCGCACATGGAGTATCCGCTGGTCGAGAGTCAGATTCCTGGGCAGGAAGAGCCCTCGCCTGAGGAGACGCGTTAGGTGTGGGCCTGGAGATTGGACCTCGGAATGTGATTCGGCGGAGTATGGGCGAGTTGGGCCAGCAGCAGCCGTTGCGTCCGTAGATTGATCGCTCACCTTCGGCCCGCGGCGAACCGCGTGACGGGACAGGTGTATGAGCATTCCGAGGAACGCGAGTCCCCAGGCGGTGTAGGCGATCCAGATCTCGGCGCGCGCCAGCGCTGTGAGCCAGGGGAGGCCGGCCGCCTTTCCGAAGAGATCGCTCGCCGCCCCGTACATGCCGAGCGGGAAGACCATGCTCCAGTGCGGCCGACGTGACCTTCCCCTTGCTGCCGAGCTCCCGCTTCAACTCGTCTACGAGAATCCGCATCAGCGAGTGGTCCCTCGTGAGCGCGGCGATCGACGCCGCGTGCTCTGGGAAACGGTCGAGGACCGGCGGGAAGAGGTTCTGCTCCTCTGCGTCCGCGTGGGCCAGTACCCGCTGCTCCCATCCGTCCACCATAGCGCTGGCGATCGGCAGAGGCGTCCCGCGATCCTCCTGGCCGAGGGACGCGAACAGCAGGTCCATACCGTTCTCTATCTCGGCGTGCGCCGCGTCGTGGAGGTCGTAGTGCGCCACGACATCTGCCAAGGACGGTCCCATCGAAGCACCTTCCCATAATTGTCGGCCTTGCCTGCAGGAGGTTGTGTGCGCTATGAGCCGTGGCGCGAAGCGGGGCTCGCCAGGGAGATTGGGTCATTCGGACCAGCGGTCTTGTGGTCTATTCGGCGGATGAAGGGGCCGTGCGGCCCACCGCGCTCTTGCCGCAGGACTGTGCTGTGGCGGCGCCCTGGAGATCCTTCGCTGCGTCCTCGGGCGGCGCCCGGCCCACCGGATGTCCATTCGGACGCGTGAAGCGAGAGCGAATGACTGACCCGATTGCGGCTCTTTTCACCTGACGACCTACGGCAGGAGGGTCTATGCTCTGGCTTGGACACTCCTAGGGAGCCAAGGGGCGGCCGCGAAAAGGGGAAGATATGTGCATGCAGTCCACTATGCGCACGGACCTGACTCCGAGACGGGTGCTCCTGTACGGTCTCGGTTCGCTTTGGCTGCTGGACGGCATCCTGCAGATGCAGCCCGGCATGTTCACGATGGACATGGTCAGCACGATCATGCAGCCCGCCGCATCCGGCGAGCCGCACTGGCTTACCGCATTGATCGATTGGTCCATCCACCTGACGACGTCGCACCTCGTCCTGTTCAACTGGCTCGTCGTCGCAGTACAGATCTTGATCGGCGTGATGCTTCTGATGCCGCGCCGCCGCCTGGTGACGTGGGGGCTTTGGCTGTCCATCGCTTGGGGACTGGCCGTCTGGCTGTTCGGCGAGGGCCTCGGCCAGCTGCTCACGGGAACGGCGACATTTCTGACGGGCGCTCCGGGTTCGGTGCTGCTCTACGTTGCCGCGGCGGCGCTGCTGCTTTCCGAGGATCGGACTTCCTGGTGGCGGGGACGCAGGGTCGACGCCGCGACCTGGATCGTTGCGCTGACCCTCCTGCTCGGGGGCCTGCTGCAGTTTTCTCCTGTCTACTGGACGGGGCTCGGACTGGCTTCGCCGTTCGGTTCGGGGGCGATGATGCCCCAGCCGCTCTTCATCCGCCAATCCTTGGGTTTCATGGCGACGCTCGTCGGAGAAAGTCCGATCGCGGCGAACGCCGTTAGCATCGTGATTGCGCTAGGCCTCGGAATCGCCCTCTTGGCGTGGCCACGCAGCCGGGCCGTGCGGTGGGCGACCCTCGCCTGGCTGGCCCTGACCTGGTGGTTCGGCCAAGATCTCGGCATGCTTTTCAGCGGCATGGCGACCGATCCGAACAGCGCCCCGGTGCTCGCCCTGCTGCTCTGGGCCGGCGGGCAGGCGCACCGGACTGACCCTGGGCGTCCCCCCGCGGCGCAGTCGGCGCGCTCGCGCTGAGCGCCCCGGGCCGCATCCGCTGCGCGATGGACGCAGAGCCCCGCCCCGCAGCGCGCGGGACGGGGCTCTGCGATCCGTCGTAGCCTCAGTGCGCAGCCACCTCGCAGCTCGTGGCGGGCTCGATCACGATCTTCATCTCCGCGCCGCTCCGCCGGATCACGCCGCTGATCGGACAGCGCGCTTCGACCTCGTCCTGCAGCCAGGGCAGGGGCTGTTCGACGGAGATCTGCAGGACGGCGCGTGCGCTGCAGAGTCCCGCCTGTGCGGATCGATCGCCCTGCACGCGGCGCGGATCGATCGCGCCTTCCGCGCTGGCCGTGACCGCTCCCAGATCCACGCCATGCTCCTGTGCCACCATCCGTGCGGTGGCGATGATACAGCCGGACCAGGCGGCGAGCAGCATCTCGATCGGATTCGGCCCTTCTCCGCTCCCGCCCATCGCGCGCGGTTCGTCCGTATGGACGGTTCCCGCTTGCGTCGCGTGGGACGAGAGCATCCCCGCCACCGACGCCGAGTGCACCGTGAAGACCATGCGGTCGGGCATGAAGACCATCCCTCCTTATGCGTTAGTAGGTCAGCACGCGGCCCCACAGGCTCTTCGTGCCCCACAGGCCCTCACGCAGCGCTTCGAGCTGCAGGATCTGGCTGTGGTCGACGAAGAGGTTCACCTCGGGCCCGTACTGCTTGA
>JAJYTV010000066.1 GCA_021792885.1 Bacillota bacterium | reverse complement strand
CCTCACCGCGTTCGGCCCCTACGACACTTCGCAAACGGGGGATCGCATTGCCTGACCGACGCATCCGCCGCGGCGCCATCGTCGCCGGAGCCGCCCTCGTCTCCCTGACCCTCGCCGGATGCGGGAGCGCTGTTGCCCCGCACGCTGCGGGCAAGCCCCAGGGCAGCGTCGACGTGCTCTACGCGGGCTCGCTCGTCGACGTGATGCAAAACGCCATCGGGCCCGCGTTCCACAAGGCGACCGGCTACACGCTGGAGGGATTCGCCGGCGGGTCGACGGAACTCGCGAACGAGATCACCGGCCACCTGCGGCAGGCCGACGTCTTCATCAGCGCGGCGCCCGCCGTGAACAGCGGCCTCATGGGCAAGGCGCACGGCGACTACGTCCGCTGGTACACGACCTTCGCCCAGGCGCCGCTCGTCATCGGTTACAACCCGCACAGCCGCTTCGCCCACGATCTGCAGACGAAGCCTTGGTACCTCGTGATGGAGGAACCCGGATTCCGCCTCGGCCGCACCGATCCGAAGCTCGACCCGAAGGGCGCCCTGACGGTGCAGGCAGTGCAGGCCGCGCAGACGCTCTACCACCAGTCCGGCCTCGCGCAGCGCATCCTCGGCGGCGCAGAGAACCCTGCGCAGGTGTTCCCCGAGGAGGACCTCGTCGGACGCCTGCAAGCCGGACAGCTCGACGCAGGCTTCTTCTACTCGAACGAGGCGGTGCAGGCGAAGATCCCGGTGATCTCCCTGCCGAAGGCCCTGCAGTTCGACGCCGCCTTCACCGTCACCGAAGTGCGCGGCGCACCCCACGCGGCCGCGGCGCAGGCGTTCATCCGCTTCCTCCTGGGCAAGCGGGGCCAGGCGATCCTGCGCAAGGACGGGCTGCAGATCCTCCCGCCGCACCTGAGCGGCAAGGTGCAGGCCGTACCGGCCACCCTGCGTTCCGTCGTGGGGAACTGACCGGCGTGCGGTCCTCCCTGCGCGGCCCCCTGCCGTGGCTCGGCGGCCTGCTTGCCGTCTACCTGATCGCCCCGCTCGTGGCCGTCCTCTTCGCGATCGGTCCGGGGCTGGGACAGGGGATGCACGAGCCCGGCCTCTGGCCGGCGACGGGCATCTCCGCCGCGGCCGCGACCGTCTCGTCGCTCGTGATCGCGCTCCTCGGCGTGCCGCTCGGCTACGTGCTCGCCCGGGGACGATCCCGCTGGCTGCGCTGGCTCGAGCTCCTCGTGCAGTTGCCGCTCGCCATCCCGCCGCTCGCGAGCGGCATCCTGCTGCTCTTCCTGGTCGGCCCGTACACGCCGATCGGCAGCCTGACGGGCGGCGCCCTCACGGACTCCTTCGCAGGCATCGTGCTCGCGCAGTCCTTCGTCGCCGCCCCGTTCCTGGTCGTCGCGGCGCGCTCGGCGTTCGCCGCCGTGGACCCGGACCTCGAAGCGGTCGCGGCGACGCTCGGCCATCGGCCCTGGGCGCGCTTCTGGCGCGTCAGCCTGCCGCTGGCCTGGCCAGGCATCCAGGCCGGCGGCCTGCTCGCATGGGTGCGCGCCTTCGGCGAGTTCGGGGCGACCGTCATGCTCGCGTACCACCCGTACTCGCTGCCGGTCTACACCTTCGTCCAGTTCGGCTCCACCGGCCTCGCGGCCGCGTTGCCGCCCGTGCTCGCCGCGCTTGCCGCGGCGCTCGCATTCCTCGTCCTGACGCGCAGTGCCGGGCGGCTGCGCCGCCGCCCGCACGCGACGCTCCCTGCGCCGGCGCCCGCCGCGCCGCCCAGCGCGCCCGCACCGCTGCCGCTCGCCTTCTCGGTGCGCCGGCGCATCGGCTCCTTCGACCTCGCCGCGGCATACGGCGGGGAGGGGCGCCGGCTCGTGCTGGTCGGTCCGTCCGGGTCGGGCAAGTCCCTGACACTGCGCCTGCTCGCGGGCCTTGAGCGCCCCGACGAGGGCTACATCCGCCTGGGCGGCGACGCCCTGCAGGATCGGGCCCCGGAGGAGCGCTCGATCGGCTACGTGCCGCAGGACTACGGTCTCTTCCCGCACCTCACCGTCTGGCAGCAGGTGACCTTCGGCCGGGACAGCGATCCGGAGCTCGCGGCCCACTGGCTCTCGCGACTCGGCCTGCACGGCCTCGAGCAGCGGCTGCCGTCCGAGCTCTCCGGCGGTCAGCGCCAGCGTGTCGCCCTCGCGCGCGCCCTCGCGCGTTCGCCGAAACTCCTCCTGCTCGACGAGCCCTTCTCGGCGCTCGACGCGCCGGAGCGCGAGCGTTTGCGCCGACAGCTGCGCCTCGTGCAGCGCGAGGCAGGGGTCACAACCGTCGTCGTGACCCATGACCCGACCGAGGCGGCCGTCCTCGCCGACGACCTCCTGGTCCTCTCGCACGGGCGCGTCCTGCAGCGCGGCGCGGTGGAGGAGATCTTCCGTGCGCCCGCGACGCCGCAGGCGGCCGCGCTGCTCGGCATCCCGAACGTCTTCTTCGGCACCGTCGCGCACCCTGGGAAGGTGGCTTTGGGCCCGCACCTGCTCACCAAGCAGACAGGCGATCTCCCTCCCGGTGCGCGCGTCGTGCTGCGACTCCTGCCGGAGCGGCTGCACCTCGGCGCGCAGGGAGAACTGCAGGCCCTGGTGGTCGACGCCTACCGCATCGGGGGGCGGGCGCACTGCGATCTCCTGCTGGAGGGGGACATCGAACTCTCAGCCCTGCCGCAGGGCGAGGCCCCTTCCGCCGGCGCGCACTGCGCCGTCACGCTGCAGCCGGATGCCGTGCTGCTCTGGCCGGCCCCCGACGCCTAGTCCCTCTGGGCGCTGCGGTAGGGCGGAAGGTGGCGAAAGTGCGCGAAGATCTCGGGGAAGTGGCGCTCCGCGTTCACCGGGCGCATGTCCTTGGCGCGCACGAAGGCGTGCTCCGTGAAGCCGTCTGCAAGCAGCGTGCCGGCGCGCTCGAGACGGTAGTCGCAGCGCAGGCGGGTGGGGGAGATGGAGGCGGACGTGACGATCTCGATCTGCTCGTCGTAGCCAGCCGGCCGATGGTAGCGGCAGGCGGCGCGCAGCACGGGCAGCAGCAGTCCCTGCTCCTCGACCTCGCGGTAGGCGATGCCCGCCTGGCGCAAGAGGTCGGTGCGGCCTTCGGTGAACCAGTCGAGGTAGTGGGCGTAGTAGGCGATCCCCATGCGGTCGACTTCGCCGTAGCGCACTCTCAGCGGTGTCCTTGACTCCGTGACCACAGTGCCGCCTCCTTGGCCGATTGCATGCCTCTTCCATTCGACGCGCCTCCGCCCGCCACCCTGCCGATCGATGCGACCGCAAGCAGGTTGCAGAGGAATTTACTGCTCGTCCACAGAATGATCCGGCAGTTCCAGGGCGCCGTCGGCTGACGCCAAAGGCGCAACCTCGGGAAGGGGGGCCAGGTGCCATTGCGCACCGTCCCAGACCGGGGGGCAGTACAGCAGTTCCGGACGACCTTCCGGTTCGACCTGATGCTTCTCCTGGCCCTGGTCATCGTTCTCTCCGCCGTGCCGCTGCCGACCATCACCTTCCTGCCACTGCTCGACCTCGTGGTGATGGGGGTTGGCATCGCATTCGGGCGGCGCGTCAGCATCCTCTTCGCGATCGTCGCCATCATCGGGGAACTGGTCCGCGTCCACATCGGCGCGGACCTGACATCCGTGCTCGTGCTCGCGACGCCCCTCATCGCCGGCCTCGCGGGCGGCTACGCCGGCCACCGGCTGCGCGAGGCGGGCCTGGCTGCGGAGCGCGCGGCCCGGCGCGCGGAACTCCTTTCCGTCGCACTGATGCGGCTTCCCTCGCTCGAATCGAGCCGCGCGATCTACCTTGAACTCCCGCACCTCCTGTCGGAGATCCTCGGGTTCATGCACGCGGACGTGCTCGCGCCGAGTGCGGACGGCTCGCACCTCAGCGTCGTGACCTCCTTCGGCTGGACGCCGCCGCCCGACGTGCGCGTCCCGCTGCGCTCGGTCTCAGGCCGCGCGCTGCAGCAAGGCGTGATGCAGCTTGTGCCGAACGTGGCGGAAGACCCGGACTTCGTCGAAGGCGCCGGCCTCGGCCCGGTGCACAGCGAACTCGCCCTGCCGATCTTCTCCGACGGCGCGCCCGCCGCCGTTCTGAACCTCGAGCGGGCGGACGGTCCCTTCAGCCCGGAGGAGGTCGCCTCGCTGCAGGCGCTCGTGCAGGCAGTGGGCTCGGCGATCGAGCGGGTAAGCCGCCTCGAGCGGGCCCACGAGACGACCTACGCGCAGGACTTCCTCCTGGACTTCTCACGCCAGATCACCGACGCCGGACCGCCTGAAACGCTCGCGCGGCGCGCCCTGAGCCTGCTGCTGCCGCGGATCGGGGCGGACGGTGGCCGGATCTGGGAGCCCAGCGGCCGCGACCTGCGCGTGCTCGCGGAACTCTTCGAAGACCATGCGGCGCCGGCCGGGATGCTCTCGTCCGGCACGATACCGGACGAGCCGCTGTTCATCGCCGACAGCACCCGCTCACCGTACAGCTCCGCCGCACAGCTCTCCTCAGGCCTGCAGTCCCTCGCGCTCCTGCCGCTGTTCGAGCCCGACGGCCGCCTGCACGCAGTGCTCGAGATCCACTACTACCGGCAGGCGTCCGCTTTCCCGCACGCCTTGCGCCAGATGCTGCTGCGCGCCGCCGAGCGCCTCAGCCAGGCCCTGCAGCAGTCATCCGTCAACACGCGGCTTGCCAGCCTGCTCGAGGCCCTGCACGGTCTCGGCTCCGTGCGCGACACGATCCGCCTGCCGGACCTCGCGCTCGCAACCGCGGTCCACCTGATCCCGGGCACCGATGCGGCCACCCTGCTGCTCTGCGAGGAGAACGATCTCGCCCTTGCCGCGCACCTTGGATACGCGGACGCCAAGCCGCCCCACCACCAGCTCCGTTCACTCGACGACGCGCAGCACTGGTACGGCGGCGAGACCTGGCAGTTCCTGCGCGGAACCCCGAGGCTCCTCGGCAGCGGACAGCTGCTCCCGGACGCAGCGGAGCGTTGCAGCCTCCTGCTGCCGCTCGTGCATGAGCAGGAGCCGATCGGCCTTCTGATCCTGGACAGCTACACCCGCCCAGACGCCTTCTCGCAGATCTCGGTGTCGCTCGCAGAGACGTTCGGCATGCAGCTCTCGGTCCTGCTCGAGCAGTTGCGACACCGGCGCGCGCTCGAACGCGCCGCACGCACCGACGCCCTCACGGGCCTTGCGAACCGCCGCTCCTTCGACGAGCGCCTGCAGGAGGAATGGCAGGCCGCGCACCGCTACGGGCACCCGCTCTCGCTCGTGCTCGTCGACCTCTTGGGCTTCAAGTCGGTGAACGACCGCAACGGGCACCAGATCGGCGACTTGATGCTGGTCGCGGTCGCCCAGGCCATGGAGAGCGTGCGCCGGGACGGCGACGCCATCTTCCGCTGGGGTGGCGACGAATTCGCGATCGTGCTCACGCACGCAGATCTCCCTGGCGCCCAGTCGGCGGCGACCCGCTACCTGGACGCGATCCGCTCCGCGCGGGTCGAGTCGCCGAACGGCGAGACGCTCCAGGTCGACGCGACGCTCGGCATCGCCACGACCCCCCGCAACGCGGACAGCATCGAAGGGCTGATCAAGGCGGCGGACGACCGCGTATTCGAAGCGAAGCGCGCCAGGATCCCGATGGCGCCGCCGCCGGGCGAAGAGGACTGATCCCGCCACGTTGGGGGAGGAGCGCTGGACGCGCTGCCTGACCGCATCCCGGCCACCTGTCGGACCAAGGCGGTGGCGGGCTGGGCAGGGAAGTTGCGCGTACGCGGCGCATTGATCCCGTATTGCGGCGGCGAGTCCGCTTGCGCTGGAGGAGGTACTTCACGTGCCCGAATGGCTCGAGGAGGCGGACATCGCCCGCATTCAGCAGATGTTCTCCGCGGGGGAGCTCACCGCGGAGGATCTCGTCTACTGCTACTTTGATCGCATCGCCGACCTTTCCGGCCTGCGGGCCGTCTGCGAGCTGAACCCCGACGCGCCGGCGATCGCCGCGGCGCTCGACCGCGAGCGGCGGGAGGGGAGGGTGCGCGGGCCGCTGCACGGCATCCCTGTGCTGTTGAAGGACAACCTCGACACGGGGGACCGCATGCACACGTCGGCCGGTTCTTTGGCCATCGCCGACCACGTCGCGGTGCGCGACAGCCACGTCGCCGCCCGCCTGCGGCGCGCAGGCGCGGTGATCCTGGGCAAGGCCGCGATGACCGAGTGGGCGAACTTCATGACCGAAGGCATGCCGTCGGGCTACAGTTCCCGCGTCGGGCAGGTCAAGAACGCCTACGGCCCCTTCGATCCGGGCGGCTCTTCGTCGGGATCCGGCGTTTCGGTCTCCGCGAACCTCACCATGCTCGCGATCGGAACGGAGACTTCGGGATCCATTCTGAACCCCGCGAGTCAGAACTCCGTCGTCGGCGTGAAGCCGACGATCGGCCTCGTCAGCCGCGCGGGCATCATCCCGATCTCGCACAGCCAGGATACGGCTGGGCCGCTCGCGCGCACGGTGCAGGACGCGGCGCTCCTGCTCTGGGCGATCATGGGCCGAGACCGCCGCGACCCGTCGACCTGGTCCTCTGACATCCCTGCACAGCCCGCCTTCCACCCGAAGGCGCTGCGCGGGCGCAAGATCGGCGTGCCGCGCCTAGGGTATACGGAGGAAGTCCCACCTGCGGAACTGAAGGTCTTCGATGCGGCTCTGCACGCGCTGCGCGCCGCCGGGGCAGAGGTGTTGGATCCCGCCGAGATCCCGACCGCCCGGGCGGAGTGGAGCTGGGACGTGCTGATCTACGAGTTCAAGGCAGATCTCAACGCCTACCTGCGCACCGTCCGGCCGGATCTCGGGGTGCACAACCTGCGCGAGCTGATCGCGTTCAACGAGCGCAACCGCCGGCAGATGCTGCGCTACGGCCAGTCCCTACTGCTCGCGGCGGAGGCCACGAGCGGCACCCTCACGGACCCGGATTACCTGCGCGCGCGCCGCCAGGACCTGCGCTGGTCGCGGGCCGAGGGCATCGACGCGGTGCTGGAGCAACACGGCCTCGACGCCCTGGCGTTCCCCTCGAGCTGGGGCTCGGACATCGCCGCGAAGGCAGGCTACCCCTCGGTTTGCGTGCCCTGCGGCTACACGGAGCAGGGTGAGCCCGTGGGGCTCACCCTGACAGGACCGGCGTTCTCGGAGCCGCTTCTGCTGCAGCTCGCCTACGCCTTCGAGCAGGAGGCGGCCGTCCGGCGCCCGCCCGCAGCCAGCTGACCCTATTGGGCGGCTGCGGCCTCCAGGTGGTCGAGCCGCCTCAGGATCTCGAGGATGGCTTCGTTCTGCGCCTCGAGGTGCTGCAGGATGACGCGGACCTCCTCCTCGGCCCTCTGGTTCACTTCGTAGTCGAGGTACGCTAGGAGCCGTCGGAGGCAGCTCTGATGTGATGTTCTCTCTCTATACGGAACGGTGCTCGTCCGTGCTATGGGGAGCCAGAAACACCACCTCCCCAGGGGAGGTGGCAGTGCGCGTAAGATGATATGCGCAACCGGGTGTCCCCAAGTTACATCACGTTCAGGACACCGCCGTACTCCGGCGGGCCAGGGTCTTTACATTTCGGACTTTATACCTATATTTTATATGTATCGTGATAGGAGGTATAGTGATGGCGACGACCGACAAGAAGGCGTCCGGAAGGCGGCTCGTGCTGCTGGTCCTCGGGGTGCTGCGCGAGGCCCCGCTCCACGGGTACGCCATCGCACGTCACATCCAAGAAGGCTCAGGCGGGGTATTCCAGCCCGGGGAGGGACTTCTGTACCCTCTCCTCCACGAGCTCGAGCAGGAGGGTGCGATCCAGAGCCACTGGGAGCAGGCGGAGGGACGCCGCCGCAAGGTGTACGCGCTCACCGCTCGGGGGCAGACGCGTTACGCCGATGAGTTTGCACGCTTCGAGGCAGAGATGCGGGCCACGCAGTCCGTGCTGGCCGGAACGGAGGGACATGCCCTTGCTCTGGGATGAGTACGTTGAGGACGTCGCAGAGGACCTACGCAGTCGCCGCCGCGCCCGCGAGCTGCGGCGGGAGGTCCGAGACCACCTGCTCTGCCTCAAGGAGCAGTTCCTTGCCGAGGGCCTGGCCGCGGAAGACGCGGAGCGCAAGGCCATGGAAGTCTTCGGGCCAGCGACAGTCCTCGCTCGCCGCTTTCGTGACCTCGAGCACCCGCA
This sequence comes from Bacillota bacterium, assembly GCA_021792885.1. Taxonomy (GTDB): domain Bacteria; phylum Bacillota; class Sulfobacillia; order JAJZYS01; family JAJYTV01; genus JAJYTV01. The sequence continues at coordinate 86 of JAJYTV010000066.1, read as the reverse complement.
CCGCCCGCTTTGGCCGGTCGCGGTAACGCTCCTCGGCCTCCTCTGGGCGGTCGGCAGCTTCGGTACCCCGAGCTCGCCCACACCAT
>JAJYTV010000065.1 GCA_021792885.1 Bacillota bacterium | reverse complement strand
TCCAGCATCGCTTGCAGTTCTCGGTCCATGCACCGCTTCTTCTACCTGCGCAACCCTAAATCCTTGCTCAGGATCTGGAAATTCCCCGAAAATCACGCCTGGCAAATCCTGCGTGGTGAAGATGTGACAAGGGTGGCAAAGTCATCCTTTCAAGGCAGCCAATTCATTGCTTCCTTCGTTTGGCGTCTCCTGACCCGCCTGTGGGTCAGGAGACAGCGACATCTGCTGCCGCAGAATGGCGCCGTCTGGCTCGGGCATCGAGGCGGCGGACGCCACTCAGCAGCGCAGACTGGACAAAGTCATAAGTTGTCCCGTGTGGCCAGGATGTGCTCTGTTCATGTCCTGGGCTCTTTGTGCTTGTCTGCATATACCGCCGCGCATCCCACCTCATACGCGATTCCATTGAGCACCTTGAACGGATAGTCCTATACTTCCTTGCAGGCAATTATCCAAAGACAATTTTGGCATGTTTCTCAAATGTTCCATAGAGGTAGACTGTCACAGACGACAAATTTCCTGATACATGGAGGTGCCAAACTGTCCACGACGATCTTCGTGCGTAAGGTAGTATCTATGTTCGCTATATGCTCGATCCTTCCAGTACTCGTATCCGCTGACGTTTCCGCCGCTTCCGCTCCCGCACCCGAAACGAGGGCCGCGTTCACCTGCGCCCTGGCGAGCGCGCTTCACCTCGCACCCCTTCCCATCTCGCAGACCCCCTTCACGGATCTCGACGCGACGTCCCCCCAGTGCGCACAGGAGATCGCTGCCGCATACCACAGCGGCTGGCTTTCGGGCACCGGCCCACACTCCTTCAGCCCGGGGTCGGCGCTGACCCGCGAACAGGTCGCAAAGCTTGAAATCAACGCGCTGGGCCTCACCCAAGCGGCGAATGCGCTCGTCGCCTACCGCCCGTTCTTCACAGACTCCGACAGCATCGGCGCCTGGGCGTGGGGCTACGTGGATGAAGCGCACAAGACCGGCATCCTCAACGGCTTTGCCGACGGAACCTTCGGACCCGCTGTCACCTTCACCCCGGCCCAGGCAAGCCACGCCCTGGCACAGCTGCTCTCCTACAGGCAGGGCACGCGCCCTGCCACCACCTATCTCCAGCCGCCGCACGTACCGGACGTGACGAAGGCGAACGCTGTCTACGCGATCGGCGTGACCTTCGACCCGAACGCGCCGGCGCTTTCCTACGTCCCGTTCTCCGACGTCACCAGCAGAGACACGCGGACACCTTGGCTGTGGGACGCCGTCCAGAAGGACTGGATCCAGGGGGCCACGACGACGGGCTTCGGACCGGACCTGACGATCAGCCGCGCGCAGCTCCTCAGCGTCGCCGTGGCGGCCCTCGGCGACGCCCCAGCGGCGGCGGCCCTGCAGGCGCAGCCCTCGCCATACCGCGACGACGCGGCGATCCCCTCCCAGTTCCGCGGGGCCGTGGACGAGGCGGCGAAGCTCGGTCTGCTGCCGGTCGGCCCGGACGCTCTGCTCGGACCGAACGCACCCGCCACCTCGTTCGATCTGGACGCGATCGTGCAGCGGATGCTGGCAGTGCAGGGGCAGGAGCCCTGGGCGACCGCACCTTCGACGGTAAGCCGCGCCGCCTTCGTCTACGACCTGACGCTTGCGGCGGGTGAGCTGCCGTACGTCCTCCATGTGAACAGGACGGTTTCCTCCCTGCCGGACGTCCCTGACTCGACGCCGGGCGTCTACTACATCGAACAAGCCGAGGAGCAGGGATGGGTCCAAGGCATCGTCGCCTACCCCTCGGCGTACGAATCGCAAGGCACAACGTCCCTTCCCCTCGGCGCGAGCCTGCTGCCCAACCAGCCGATCACCCTGGGCTCCGCGCTGGAGCTTTCGGACATCGCCACGGAGTCGGCGATGTACCCGAGTTCCACCGGTGCCGGGCTCGGCGCGGAGTACGCGCGCATGCTCGCGCAAGGCCTCGCCCGTCAGCCGCTTCCCTTCTCGGACAGCGCCGCGATGCCGCAGGATGCACGCGGCTACGTCGCCGAGGCGCTGATGTTCGGCATCCTGCCCTCCTCCACCGGGCCGCTGCGCATCGACGAGCCGATCACGCCGCAAGAGAGCGCCTCGCTCCTCTCGCGGCTGCGCGCCATGATCCTCTCCCGCATCGAGCACCCGCACACGCCGGGCCAACCGGCCTACATCGGCACGTCCACAATCGAGCCCGTACCGGTGCAGTGCAGCACCTGCTCGCCGTTCTCGGCAATCGCGTTCGACCGCCAGGGCTACAAGACGAGCGCCGCGATCACCGCATCCGCCGGCGCAGGCGTTACGGTCAAGGCCGTCGCCAACACCCCGGTGACCAACGGCAACGTCGTGACCGTCAACTCCGATCCGGCGACGCCGGTGGAGGTTTCGGCGAAGACATCGGGCATGACAACCGTCACGGTGCGTTCCGGCGCGGCCGCGTCGCAGATCCCGGTTCCTGTCGTCACGCCGCCCCTGAGCCTCATCATGCGCCCTGCGTCGCAGGGTGTCACACCAGGCGCCGACACCGTCGTGACGGTCGAGGGCAAGGATGCGACCGGAAAGGTCTTCCCGGTCAACGTCTACTGGCGGATCACCCCGCCCTCGTTCACCGAAGGCTACCCGCAGTTCCAGTGGGGTCTCCTCAGCGACTGGGGTCCGAGCGCGTCGACCACCTTCGAAGCGGGCAGCAGCCCGGGACAGGGCCAGATCGACGCCGTCATCCCGTCCGTCACTTCCCTTTCCCCATTCACGCAAGGCAGCGCAACCATGAACGTGCTTTCGGATGCGCGGACACTCCATGCGTCGATCGTCGATCAGACCACCGGCAGCACCAGCATCGCGTCGGTGGGCGACACCCTGTCAATACATGTCGAGGCACTCGACGCGAACGGCCGACCGGCCGCGACGCCGGATGTGGTCGGCATGTCGGAAAGCGGACCGCAAGCCCTGCACGATGGCGCCGCCAGCTGGACGATGCGGGCCGACAGCCCTGGAAGCATCGACGTCTATGTCTCCGACCTCAGCCAAGCCGCGGTGCAGAGCGTCCACCTCCAGATCTCGGTCGTCGTGGAGCTGCAGCCCGGACCCGAGACCGGTGTCGCGCTCTTCGACCAGCTCGGACGGCCAGGGGTGCCGCCTCCCGCCGGCGGCCAGGAGCAGGTCTGGGTGCGCCCGGTCGACGCGAAGGGGATGCCCACCACCGTCTCTGCGACCTCCCCCCAGACGGTCGACCTGCTGACGAGCGGCACGACCTTCTCGGCAAGCCAGGGTGGCGACCCCATTGCCACCGTGACCCTCGCCCCTGGATCCAAGGGTGTGGAACTCTGGCTGCAGGCGGCTCCCGGCAGCACGCAGCAGGTCGCCGTGGCCGCGCTCGCCCCGATCAAGATCTCGAGCCCGATCGACGGGCAGACGGTGGCGATCGACGGGAACTTCGGGACGATATACACCGTGGTGGACGCGAACGGCAATCCCATCCAGGGCATCCCGGTCACGTTCAGCCTGACCGCCCCTACCGGAAGCGATACCGACCAGAACCAGGACCCGCCGTTCCATCTCGCCCCGACCGTCGTCCTCACCGGCAGCAGCGGCCAGGCATCGGCGGTCATCACCGGTGGCTCGACCGCACCGAACAGCGACTTCAGCGCCCAGCTCTCGGCTTCGGTCGAAGGGTTCGCGACGAGCACCCCCGCGACGCTTACCTGGTGACCGTGCCGGAACCGGAGGTGACGCGGCGTGGACACCGGCCGCGAGGGCGCGACCGTTCCCAACGCTCGCCGTCTCGAAGTACCATGGACCTCAGGGATCAGTTGGAGGGGGGCTCCGCATTGCGGACGCTGCCGCCGATCGCACCGGTTTCGGCGATGGGAACTCTCGGTCTCGTGCACATGCCGAGGATGTGGTCCAAGGCGCTCTTGCACGCCAAAGGACAGCTCGCGGAGGGATACCTGCCCGGCTGCTTCTTCGACCGGACGCTCATGTCCGGTCTCGGGATCGATCCGCAGGAGGCGCTCGACCACCTCATGACAGAACTGCCGTCGTACGACGCGTTCGAGTGGTGGGTGCTCGCGCGTGCAGGCGGGTCCATCGACCCGCAGGCGGCAAGGCAGATCAACGAGACGATCCTGACGCACGTACTCGACGAGCTGGACCTGCGCCAGTTCCAAGAGGAGCTGGGCCTCCCGGAGGGAAGCCCGGTCCGCTCGACGGCGCGGCTCGACGAGCTCGACGACCTCGTGCAGTTCCACCGCATCCTCATCGCAGAGTAGAAGAGACCCGCTCGTTCTCCCAGGCCATCTGCACGCATCGAGGTGAGACGCGCTGCAGCTAAGCAAATCCATCTTCCTGCGCGACGTAATGCTGTGGGATTGGCCGGCCGAGGAGGCCTATCCCTACAATCTCCCTGCGCTGCGGGGGCTCTCCCGCATTACCTTCCACCGCCCCGTCACCTTCCTCGTCGGCGAGAACGGTACAGGCAAGTCGACGCTGCTCGAAGCGATCGCGATCGCGGCGGGGTTCAACCCGGAAGGCGGCAGCAGGAGCAACATGTTCCAGCACGCCAAGACGGAGTCCACCCTGCACGAGCACCTGCGCCTCTCGTGGCTGCCCAAGGCGACGTCGGGCTTCTTCTTCCGGGCGGAGAGCTTCTTCAACTTCGCAAGCCACGTGGACGAGGCAGAGCGCATCCGGGCGACCGGCTACGCCGCCTACGGCGGAACGTCGCTACATGAGCAGTCGCACGGCGAATCGTTCCTCGCCCTCTTCCTCCACCGGCTGGGGAACCGCAACAATTCCCTCTACCTGCTGGACGAGCCGGAGGCCGCCCTGTCCCCTTCCCGCCAGCTGGCGCTCCTGCGCATCCTCCATGACCACGAGCAGGCGGGAGGGGCGCAGTTCCTGATCGCGACCCACTCCCCGATCCTGCTCGGCTACCCTGGCGCGGCAATCCTCAGCTTCGACCGCACCCCGCTCGCTCCAGTGGAATACGAGGACACGGAGTCCTACCGCCTCACGCGGCAGTTCCTGATGCAGCGCGAGGGCATCCTGCGTGCGCTCTTCTCGCAAGAAGAGTAGCGGAATCGCTGCCGTCAGGGCCGCATCTCGCGCCGCATCAGGAACTGCGCGACCGTCTCGCGGAAGCCGAGCGACGCGAGCACCGCGAGAGTCATGGGATCGGACGCGGGGATGTTCATCGCGACGCAGCGGGGTGCCCCTTCCAAGGCGTGCGAGACGAGGTGGCGCAACAGGTCCTGCGCCTCCTGGGCGCCCGGTGCGACCGCTGCCTGGTAGAGCCCCACCCCCATCGCCTCCCCCAGCGCCGTATGCCTGCGCCGCACGAGCGCGTAGGCGAGGGTCTCCCCGCGCTCGCTGAGCAGGTACACGGCGCGCCCTCCTGCGACGCTCTGCCACTGGCATTGCCAGGGGACGTCCTGGCGGTAGAAGGGCAGGCCGGCCAGCGTCGGCGGGTCGAACTCCACGATGCGGTATTGCGCATCCTCGTGCGCCGGGGCCACCGCGTGCGGGCATTCCTGCACGGACAGCCTGTCCGCGACCTCGAATCCCGCGCGCCGGTAGAGCCGCAGCGCAGGTTCGTTCGTCGTCACGACCTCGAGCGTCGCGACATCTGCCCCGGCCGCGCGGTAGCGCTCGAGCGACGCCTCGATCAGCTGGCCCCCGACGCCCTTGCCGCGGTATTCCGCCGCGACGCCCGTACCGCCGTTGTACGCGACCTTGCGCCCGCCGGTCTCGCGCATGCCGCTCAAGACGCAGCCGACCGGCCGTGCGCCGTCGAAGGCGATCACGGAGACCTCCGGGGCGATCTCATCGTGCGCGAGGTGCTCGAGCCACTCGGCGAGGGTCATCCGGCCTGCGTAGGCGTACCCCTCGAACCCGTCGTTCCACGCGCGCAGCCCGTCCTCGAACGACACGCGGTCCAGCGTCCGGATCTCCACCAAGCACTGCCCCCTGGACGGAGTCTCCCTTCCATCGTAGCGGAATTGGGGCGATTCTTGTCGACAGAACGCAAAGCCGGGCCCTTCGGCCCGGCCTCCTTCTTGCTGCTCGATCAGTCGCGGGCGTCGTCGGGCATCCCGAGGCGGTCGCGCAAGCGCTCCTGCCAGCGCCCGACCTGCGTCACGTAGGTGGAGATCACCGACCGCTCATACGACGTGAGATCGATGAATCCGAGGCCTGCCCGCTCGTCCTCGCACCAGATGACGTCCGCATCGATCCAGCGGTTGACCGGTGCCGTCCCTCCGAAGCGAACCTGACAGCGCATGCCGGGATCCAGCAAGATCCGGCGTCGAGAATCCCTCGGAAGGCGGAGGCTGACCCCTGAAGCACTGATGTTCCTGGCGCTGCATGGCATGGACCCGCCCCCGAAGCCGACGAGCACCGTCTCGCCGTAGGCGACACGCGGCGCCCGGTCGACGATGGCCTCCTGGCCGGCGTCGATCCAGAGCATCGGGTGGCAGAAGGAGGCGGAGACCGCGCGCAGGGTGACGAGCCCGACCTGGGGGTCCGGCACCGTGACGCACACGGGATGGCTCCCGAGCCGATCGCCAGACGCCTGGGTGGGCATATGCACCATCAGCGCCATGCGGTTGCGCGTGTGTTGAATCACTTCGGCAGTCAACTGCAGCGGCTGCCCTTCCGTGCCGTCGAAGCGCAGGAAGGACAACTCGATCTGCGCCTGCGTCTTGGAAGGGATCCGAAGGCTGTCCACCGCAACGGTGGCCGTGCGCTGGCCAAGATCGCCCTGCGCTTGCCCGCGGCCCTCATGAGCATGCATTTCCATGTACTAAGGCTACCGATGGCCGGAACGACCAGTCAAGGCAGTTAACTAATCAGTTCAGTCAAGTTTCCACCACATGGGGACGGGCGATCCCGGGACCCGGCGGCGCCTTGAAAAGCTTCACGTCACCTGCCGCAGGTGCTCGGCTACCGCACGAAGCAGGGGGTAATAACTGCGTGAAACAATCTAGATCGTACTTGATATACCCTGAGATTTGATCTATCTTATAGGCGTTCTGGCAAATCCTGGTGGATACGAGGATCACCGGTGGCGACCCGGGCTGGGACAGGGGTCGCCGGTGGCGACCCGGGAGGTGGCGGGCTTTGAAGCACACGGCGAAGTATGCGACGAGGCCGCTCAACCGGGGCAAGCGCAACATGCTGCGTGCGCTCATCGACGCCTTCGTAGGCCGGAAGGACCTCGCGCTGCGCACGCTCGCGAGGACCAAGGAGTGGCACTACCTCGACGGTCGCTGGCAGGTCTTCCGTGACACGATGAAGCCGCGCTACCGCGCCGGCGTGCCGGTACACCTGCAGGATCAGGCGATCAAGGACGGCGTGCTCGCCATGCGCCGCTGGATCAACTCTGCCATCGCCCGCACACACCTCAAGCAGCGGATCTTCGCCAGGTTCGATCGGGAGCAGCGGCATTACGCCTTCTGGCTCCTTGGGCGCTACGGGCGCATCGGCGCCGTACTGCGGGGCGAGGCGCCGCCACCCGCGTTCGAGATCCCGGTCCAAGAGCGCAAGGAAGTCGCGCGCCTGTTGCGCCGCCTGCTGCGGGGTGCCCTGGGCGAAGCTCCGCGCGTGCGCGTGCGCCGGAGCATGGCGCTCGACAGCTCGCTCTACCGGGTCTTCGAGCATCGAGAGCACCTCTACGTGGCGATCGCCTCACTGCTCCCAGGCGAGCGGCTCGTCTTGCCTCTGCGCGGGAAGGGACGCATCGGCGGCGACATTCGCGTCGTGCTCGATGCGGGCCGCAAGACCGCGTTCGTGCAGATGGCCTACAACCTGCGCACACCGGCTTATTCCGCGACCGGCGCGGCGGTCGGTCTCGACGCGGGCGTGACGGAGGTCTTGGCCGCTTCGACCGGGGAGAAGTACGGGCAGGGCTACGGCGCCCTGCTCGATCGGCTGTCCCGGGAAACGGCGGAAACCGGAAAGGCGCGCAACAAGCTCTTGCAGATCGCGAAGAGGGCGGAGGAACGGGGGGATGCGGCGAAGGCCTCGCGCATCCGGCGCCGCAACCTCGGACGCAAGAAGCTTCACGTGAAGCGCCTGCGCGGCGAGGCCGCGGTCAAGGCCATGGTCGGCCGGGCCGTTCGGCAGGCGCTCAAGGATCGGCCCGCCATCGTCGCCGTCGAAGACCTCACCCACTTGCGCGGCCGCACCAAGAGCCGCAGGCTCTCGCGCGTCGTCTCGCGCTGGGCACGCGCTGCGCTGCGCGAGCGCCTTGAATTCCGTGCTGTGGCGGGAGGTTCCCGCCTGGAGACGGTCAACGCCGCATACACGAGCCAGGCCTGTCCCGATCCGGCGTGCGGCTTCGTCCACAAGGAGAACCGCCACGGGGATAGGTTTCACTGCCTGCACTGCGGGCGGGATGGT
>JAJYTV010000064.1 GCA_021792885.1 Bacillota bacterium | reverse complement strand
CGTTCGACTACGGCAACAACATCCGCCGCGAGGCGTTTGACGCAGGCTGCGGCGAGGCGTTCGAAATCCAGGGGTACGTGCCCGCGTACATCCGCGACCTCTTCGCCCAGGGCAAGGGCCCGTTCCGCTGGGCCGCCCTCTCGGGCGACCCCGAGGACATCTACCGCACCGACCGGCTGGTGCTGGAGATGTTCCCCGAGAACGCCCTCCTGCGCCGCTGGATCACGCTCGCCCGCCAGCACATCCAGTTCCAGGGCCTGCCGGCGCGCATCTGCTACCTCGGCTTCGGCGAGCGCGAGGAGTTTGGCGTGCGGGTGAACCAGATGGTGCGCAGCGGGGAGCTCAGAGCCCCGATCGTCTTCGGGCGCGACCACCACGACACCGGTTCCGTTGCCTCACCCTACCGGGAGACCGAGGCGATGCGCGACGGGTCCGACGCGATCGCGGACTGGCCGATCCTCAACGCCCTGCTCTCGACCGCCTCGGGCGCCCACTGGGTCTCCTTCCACCATGGCGGCGGCACCGGCATCGGCTACTCGCTGCACGCCGGCATGGTCGTCGTCGCGGACGGCAGCGAGGAAGCGGAGGGCCGCATCTGGCGCGTGCTGCACAACGACGCCGGGATCGGCGTCGTGCGCCACGCGGACGCGGGCTACGAGCTCGCGGAGCGCAAGATGCAGGAGGTGCCGATCCATGCGCCCCTGATCGGTCCGAAGACCCAGCCGCGCAAGGACATCGCGCGGCGCTGAACCTCGATGCGGAGCGTCCGGCCACGCCGCAAAGCGGGCCGGACCCTCCGTCGTTCCGGTATTGTGCTACCTTTTTTGTGTATCAAACTGGATACTTTTTGTGCAAAGGAAGCGTCCGGCAGCCAGGGAAACGCCCTGCTATATGGACCGGCAAGGAATCGACCCCATCGCCCGCATGGCGCAGTTCGTGCGCGAACACCCGGCGATCTCCGGACGGGAGCTCGCGGCGCGGTGCGGCTTCGCGGAACCAAAGAGCCTCTACTACCACCTGCGCAAGCATGGCTATCGCTGTTGTAACCACTTCCGCGAGAGCGTCCTGCGCGCGGGCGAGAAGAGCATGCCGCTCGCCGAGCCTGCGGCGGTCTATGCCGGCGGGGCGCAGGCGGACTGGCCGCCCGACGATGTGGCGTTCGCCTACCGCTGGCTCTCGCTCGACGCCCTGCCGCTGGTCGCGCCCGGCGACCTGCTGCTCGGCAACGCACTCGTGCCGTGGCGCGAGGGAGACATCCTGCTCTACCGCGAGGCGGGCAGGCTGCGCCTTGCCCACTTCTACGAGAACGACGGCGCCCCGCGCCACGCGCCGATCGGGCGCGAGCCGGGGCTGCGGGACGGAGAGCCGCGCGACTTGATCGGCCGGGTTACCGGGATTCTTCGGACGCTGGCGCGGTAAGCGCCTGGTACGCGGCGGCGGCGGCCCTGGCCGTCGCTTCCTGCTTGCTGGTGCCCTCTCCCTGTCCGCGTTCCACTCCGTCGACCAGCGCGGCCATGCGGAAGGTCGGGCGGTGCGGCGGGCCATCCTGCGAGAGCAACCGGAACTCGGTCTGCAGCCCGCGATCCTGCGCGAGCTCCTGCAGGCGCGAGCGCGCGTCGCGCAGCGGCAGGGGCGGGTTGTCGAGCAGCGGAGAGAACGTCTCCTTCACCCAGCGGCGGGTCTCCTCGGGCCCGTGTTCGAGGAAGTAGGCCCCGAGCACGGCCTCGAAGGTGTCGGCGAGCACCGACGGCTTCTCGCGTCCGCCGCTCTGCTCCTCGCCCCGGCCGAGCCGCAGGCGCCGGCCGAGCCCCTGCGAGAGCGCTAGCTGCGCGAGGCTCTCCTCGCAGACGAGTGCCGCGCGCCGCATCGTCAGTTCGCCCTCGGGCAGGTCCGGGAAGCGGTGATAGAGCATCTCGCCGACGAACAGGCCGAGCACCGCGTCGCCCAGGAACTCGAGGCGCTGGTTCGTCTCGCGCAGCCCCTGCTCGTTCGCATAGGAGGGATGCGTCAAGGCGAGCCGCTCGAGCGGCGTTGGATCAGGCATCGGCGCGGCGCAGCGCGAGGGTGACGTTCTGGCCGCCGAAACCGAAGGAATTCGTCAGCGCGACGTCGACAGGCTGCCTGCGCGCCTCGTTCGGCACGCAGTCGAGGTCGACCTCGGGGTCGAGGTGGTGCAGGTTGATGGTGGGCGGCAGCACGCCTTCGCGCAGCGCGAGGGTGGTGAGGATCGCCTCCACCGCACCGGCGGCGCCCAAGAGGTGTCCCGTCATCGACTTCGTCGAACTCACCGCGAGGTTCTTGGCGTGGGCACCGAAGACCTGGCGCACGGCTTGCGCCTCTCCGGTGTCGCCCTTTGGCGTGCTCGTCGCGTGTGCGTTGATGTATCCGACACTCTCGGGAGGGAGGTTCGCGTCGCGCAGCGCGGCGCGCATCGCGCGGGCTGCGCCGTCGCCGTCGGGCGACGGCTCGACGATGTGGTAGGCGTCGGCGGTCATGCCGTAGCCGACCACTTCGGCGTAGATGTGGGCGCCGCGCGCGAGCGCGCGCTCCCTCTCCTCGAAGACGAGCATCCCCGCGCCCTCGCCCATCACGAACCCGTCGCGGTCCACATCGAACGGCCGCGACGCGCCTGCGGGATCGTCGTTGCGCATGGAGAGCGCCTTCATGTTGATGAAGCCGGCGAAACACAGTGGTAGAAGAACGGCTTCCGCGCCACCGGCCAGCATCACGTCCGCCTCTCCGTACTGGATGCGGCGGAACGCCTCGCCGAGGGCGTGGGCCGAGGAAGCGCAGGCCGTGACCGTCGTCATGTTCGGTCCGCGCATGTCGTAGCGGATGGCCACCTGGGCGGCAGCCATGTTGGCGATCATCATCGGTATGAAGAGCGGTGAGATGCGGTCCGGGCCGCGCTCGAGCAAGATTTGGTGTTGGTCGCACAAGGTGTCGATGCCGCCGATTCCCGTGCCGCAGCTGACGCCGGCGCGGTCCACGTCGTAGTCTCCCTTGCGCAGGCCGGCATCGCGCATCGCCTCGTCGGCGGCGGCCACCGCCAGTTGCACGAAGCGGTCGGTGCGGCGCACATCGCGCCGGTCCAGGTACTGGCTGGGATCGAAGCCGCGCACCTCGCCGCCGAAACGCACGGCGAGCGCCGACGCGTCGAAGCGTTCGATCGGTACGATTCCCGACGTTCCCGCCACCGCGGCCTGCCAGGTGTCGGAGACGCTCAGGCCGAGCGGCGTGAGAGCCCCCATCCCTGTGATCACGACCCGTTGCGGCATGTCCGTTGCCCCCCCAATGGGTCGACGGGGAGCCGTAGCCCCCCGTCGTACCGCACGTTCCTAGGCGCGCTCCTTGATGTAGTCCACTGCGTCCTGCACCGTGGAGATCTTCTCCGCGTCCTCGTCCGGAATGTCGAGGTCAAACTCCTCTTCAAAGGCCATGATCAGCTCGACGATGTCGAGCGAATCCGCGCCCAGGTCGTCGATGAAAGACGCCTCCGGCGTGACCTGCGCCGCCTCCACCCCGAGCTGGTCGACGATGATGCCACGAACCTTCTCCAGAACTTCGTTTGCGTCGGCCATCTGCTCACCCCCTTTCCTAGCCTGCGGTCAGTCCACCGTCGACGGGAAGCGTGACCCCTGTGATGTAGGACGCTTCCGGCCGCGCCAGGAAGGCAACGGCCGCCGCGACCTCTTCGGGCGTCCCCGCCCTGCCGAGTGGAATGCTCTGCACCAGGCTTTCCCGTCCCTTGATCTCCATCGACATGTCTGTGTCGATCAGGCCGGGGGCGATGGCGTTCACGGTGATGTTCCGCGACGCGACCTCCTTGGCCACGGCACGCGTCAGCCCCAGCATCCCCGCCTTCGCCGCAGAGTAGTTCGCCTGGCCGGGATTGCCGACCATGCCGGCGATCGAGGAGATGTTCACGATCCGCCCGTAGCGCTGGCGCAGCATCGGCTTCAGGGCGGCGCGCACGAGGCGGAATGCACCCGCCAGGTTCGTCGCGAGCACCTGGTCGAACTCTTCGTCCGACATCCGCAGCACAAGCGTATCGCGCGTGATCCCCGCGTTATTCACCAGGACATCGATCCGGGCGAACTTCCCGATCACTTCCCGCACGAGGCGATCGGCCTCGCCCGCTGCCGCGACGTCGCCCTGCAAGGCGAACGCCGTACCGCCGGCGGCCGCAATCTCCTGCACCACTTCCTCGGCCTGGGAAGCTCCCTGGCGATAGTTCACCGCGACGGCGAAACCTTCCTTCGCGAGGCGCAAGGCGCAGGCGCGTCCGATGCCGCGACTGGCACCGGTCACCAGCGCGGCCGAAGCAGGCATCATGCTAGCAAACCTCCTTGACCCAATCAAGCGCGGACCGGATCTCGGCGAGCTTGTCGGTCGTGTGGAACTGGGCCGCACGGTCGATGCGCCGGAGAAAGCCCACCTGCGCTCGTCCTGGCCCCACCTCGATGAAGTGGTCGTAGCCCTCGCGCAAGAGGTAGGCGAGCGAATCGGAGAAGCGAACCGGGCGGTAGACCTGCAGGGCCAAGGTGTCGACGACGTTCGCCATCTCCGTGGGCTGCGCGGTCATGTTCGCGATCACGGGGAACCTCGGCGTCCCCCAGTGGATCCCTTCAAGCGCGGGGCGCAGGGCGATGCCGGCCGGTTCGAGGAGCGAGCTGTGGAACGGTGCGGAGACGGAGAGGCGCACGCTGCGCGCGCCGCGCTCGGCGACCCGCTCGGCCATCCAGTCGAGCGCGAGCGGCCGACCTGCCACGACGACCTGGCCGGGAGCGTTGTAGTTGGCGGCCTCCAGGGTCTTGGGCGCCTGCTCGCAGAGCGCCTCGACCTCGGCCTCCTCCAGGCCCAGCACGGCGAGCATGCCGCCGGTGCCTTCCGGAACGGCCTCCTGCATCAGTTTGCCGCGCAGCCGCACGAGCGGCAGGGCCTCCTGCCAGTCGAGGCTGCCGGCGGCGACATGCGCGCCGTACTCCCCGAGCGATAGCCCGAGCGCCGCCTGCGCCTTGACGCCGGCCGCCCGCAGCACGTGCCACGTCGCCACCGAGACGGTGAGGATGGCCGGCTGCGTCCATTCCGTGCGGCGCAGTTCGTCGTGCGTGCCCTCGAAGCAGATGCGGCGCAGCGGCAGGGAAACGATCTCCTCTGCGCGCTCGAAGACTTCGCGTGCTTCGGGGAACGCGTCGTACACTTCCTTGCCCATCCCTGGGTACTGCGCCCCCTGGCCGGCGAACAGCAGTGCTGTCTTGCTCATGCCTCTCCCTCTCCTTGCAGCGCGCCTTCCATCCGACGCACCGCGCCGCAGGCGACGAACTCGCTCGCGACCCGAACGCCGTTGCGGATCGCAAGCGCGCGGGAACTGCCATGGCACTTGATCACCGGGCCGCGCACCCCGAAGAGGGGTGCGCCGCCGTAGGTGGAGTAGTCGAGCGTCTTGCCCACCTCGCGCAGGCGCTCGCGGACCAACAGCCCGCCGAGCTTCGTCTGGAAGCCGCGGGAGAGTTCCTCGCGCAGCAGGCTGAAAATGCCGATGCCGAACCCCTCGATCGTCTTCAGCATCACGTTGCCGACAAAACCGTCGCTGACGACCACCTGCACGTTGCCCGAAAGCACTTCACGCCCCTCGATGTTGCCGACGAAGCGGATCGGGAGCTCGCGCAGGAGAGGGTAGGCCGCGCGCACCAGCTCATTGCCCTTGGTCTCTTCGAGGCCGATGTTGAGCAGCGCCACCGCCGGGCTTTGCTGGTGTAGCACGTGTTCCGCGTAGAGGCTGCCGGCGAGCGCGTACTCCACGAGGTCTTCCGGCCGCGCATCGACCGACGCGCCCGCGTCAAGCAGCAGCACCGGGCGGTGCGCGAAGGTAGGCAGCACGGCGCCAAGGGCCGGTCGGCGCATGATCTTGCCGAGCCCGAGCAGCGACGCGGTCATCAGCGCACCCGTGTTGCCCGCACTGACGAAGGCGTCGCATTGCCCCTCGCGCACCTGCTCGATGCCGAGCACGATGGACGAGCGGCGCTTCTGGCGCACGGCCTGCGCCGGCTTCTCGTCCGCCCCGATTTCCTCCGCCGCCTCGACGACCGCGAAGTCCGCGTCGCGCGTCGCCTCCTCGGTAAGGTGCGGCGCGATCACCGCCTCGCGCCCCACGAGCGCGATGGGGATGCCGTGCTCCCGAGAGGCCTCGAGGGCCCCGCGGATGATCTCGACCGGCGCGTGATCCCCGCCCATCGCGTCGACTGCAATCCGCACGCCTATGCCTCCTCGGCGAGCACCTCGAACTTGCCCCGGAACACTTCTTCCCCACCAGACCGGACGAGCGCGAGGACGACTTGCCGTCCCGGACTGCGGCGGATCACCTGCGCCTTGGCGATCAGGGTCTCGCCCACCTGAACGCCGCGCCGGAACTTGACCCGCGCCAAATTGATCTTCGGCTGCTCGACGTCGACGACGGCGAGTGCGAGCGACTCCGCCTGCGCGTACAGGTAGTGGCCTTGTACCTCATCGGTGCCGGTGAAGGCGAGTTCGCGCGAGGTCGCGATCCGGCTGATCGCCTGATCGCCCGGCTCGAGGTCGACGAGTTCGCCGAACACTTGGCGCGCGGTCAGCAGGCGCGCGCTGCCGTAGACGCGCTCCGCCACGTCCAGGGCGCGGGCACGCATCTCCGGGATTCCCAAGGCCAAACGGTCCAAGCGGATCGTCTGGACGCTGACGGCCAGCTTGCGGGCAAGTTCGCGGTCGGTCAAGAACGGGTCTGCGAGCAGGGCGTCATGCACCTGTGCGCGGCGCTGTTGGCGATCCACGTTTGACCCTTCCTACCTAGTGTTAGCACCAAGTATACCAACGCGTTCCCCCGTGTGGCAACCCGTGGCAGCATGCCCGGTGCAGGTCCGCCAGCAATGAGAGCGGCCGCCCCGGCCGGGTAGGCCGGGGCGGCCGCTTCGATCGCTCAGTCGACGTGGATCGCTTCACGCCCATCGTAGTAGCCGCAGTTCTGGCATGCGTGATGCGGAACGCGCAGCTTCTTGCACTGCGGGCAAGGCGTCAGCGTGACGGGCGAAAGCTTCCAGTTGGCGCGGCGGGCGTCACGCCGGGCCTTGGAGTGCTTGCGCTTGGGGACGGCCATCTGCTATCGCTTCTCCTCTCTCGGATCCAAAAGCCTCTTCAGCTGCGCGAACCGCGGGTCGATCTCTTCGGCCGCGCACGCGCAGGGTCCTTCGTTCAGGTCCTTGCCACAGGTCGGGCAGATGCCCGCGCAGTCCGGACGGCAAAGCACCCGCAGCGGCTCCTCGAGCAGCACCGCCTCGTTCACCATCGGCTGCACGTCGACGGTGTCCTCCACGACGGACGGCCACGAGCCGGAAAGCCCAAAGGTCTCCTCGGAACTCGCATCCAGCGGCACCGTCACCGGTGCGAGGCAGCGGGCGCACTCGCGGGCGATCGCGCCGTCGACCGTGATGGCGACTTCGACGCCTTCCGTGCCGAGGTTGATCATCCGGCCCTCGACATGCAGATCCCCCGCAAGCCCCAGCTCGGGCAGAACATCCGGCCCGACGCGCAGGTCGATTTCTTCCTGCGCCCCGACCTCGCGTCGCCGCAAGGCGCTCACGGCTACGCCGAGCATGGTACCACCTCAACTTCGCCTAGTATACGGTGCGTCCCAGGGAGCGTCAACTTGAGCCGTTCGAGCCGCCGCCGCCCAGCACGGCCTGCATGCGCCGCGCAAGTTCCTGGCTCTCCGCGATCACCTGCCGCAGGCGCTGCAGGTTCTGCGAGAGCTCCTGGCTGAACTCTGCCTGCGCCTGCGCGATCAGCTCGGCCTGCGACTGCACGTCCATCACGGTGCCGGCCTTGCTGCGCGCCCGCTTCGCCAGCTTGCGCAGCGAGCTGCCGGTGCCCCCGCTCTGCCCGCCGCTTTGCTGCGACTGCACCTGCCCACCGCCCTGCTGGGACTGCGCCTGCGGTTGCCCGCCGGCTTGCTGCGATTGGCTTTGTCCCTGCTGGCCGGCCTGGCTCTGGGTTCCGGAGGACTTGCTTTGCAGCGCCGCAAGGTGCTGGCGCAGCAGTGTCGCCAGCTCCGCGCTCTGCTGGTCCTGGCCGCCCTGCGCGGACTGCGCGAAACCGCCCTGCGTCGAGGAACCGCCTTGGCTCGATTGGGTTCCTTGGCTCGCCTGGACTCCCTGGCTGGTTTGCGACCCCTGGCTCGCTTGCGTCGTCTGGCCCGCTTGCCCGCCGCTCGACGCCTGCGTGCCCATGGCCTGCGAGAGGGCCTGCGCAAGCGTCTGCAGGACCATCGCGACGTCCTGCTGCGATGGCGCCGAACCGCCTTGCGAGGACTGCCCCTGCGACTGCCCCTGCCCCTGGGACGGCTGGGCCTGCGAGGAAGCCGAAGTGGTCGTCTGCGAGGCTTGGCTCGACGGTCCGGATAGCAGGCGCTGCAGCTCCTGCTGCACGATGGCCTGCACGTTCTGCGCGCTCATGTCGGGCATCGCCATCCCCCCGCCTTCTAAGGCTTGGGGCCGGCGAGGC
>JAJYTV010000063.1 GCA_021792885.1 Bacillota bacterium | reverse complement strand
CATGCCGACGCACGTGCGGTGATCAGCTAGTCGCAGAGCTCTGGCGGCTGCGGCAGCGACAGCAGCGCAGCGGCCCATGGCAGGGCGACACGAAGCTGTGCGCGCTGGATCGCGCGCAGTCTCGGCAAGCCGGCAATCCCCGCTCGCCCTGCTCGCGATGCGAAATAGCCGGCGACGGCGCAGACCGCTGCCGCCATCGGCCAACGCGGCAGAGCCACTCCTTGTGCGGCGAGCGCGGCGGCGTACCGCTCCGCGAGGATCGGCGCGGACGTCCCGCCCTCGGCCGCGAGGCTCGGCAGGAATGCCGCGATGTCGAAGGCGAGCGGGCCGCGGCGCAGGGCCGCCCAGTCGAACAGGACAAGTCGCCCGTCGCGCAGGCAGAGGTTGTCCGAGCGGATGTCGCAGTGGATGATTCCGTGCGGCTGGTCCTCGCGCTGGAGCTGTGCCTCGTGCGCGACGAGGGTTGGCAGCGCGGCCTCCACCCAGCGGCGCGCGACTTCGCGCCTCGGCCCGCAAAGCGAGAGAAAGTTGTCCTCATCCGGCCCGCCCGGGGCGACGGCCTGCCAGTTCTGTGCGAAAACGTCACCTTCGAGCGGCGGCAGATCGACGGGGTCCCGCATCCCTGCGCAGTGCAGCGCCGCGATGTCGTCGACCGCGGCTGCGGCCAGTTCCTCGGTCCACGGCGGCACGAAGCGAGCGCCGCGCAGATCCTCGAGCAGCAGGAGATGCCACCCCTCGCGCCGGACCGCGCCGAAGAAGCGCGGCGCCCAGGGCCGGATGGCCCGGATCTCTCGGTAGGCGCGTTCCTCCAGCGGCAGTACCTCCCAGTGGTAGGCCGTCGAGCGGATGCCGGCACCCTTCACGAAGACGGTGCGCCCGTCCCCGAGGAAGAGGCGGAAGGTCGCGCTCGGCCCATAGCCGCCAAAGACGCGGATGGCGCGCCGCACAGGCGCGCCGAGCACCTCCTCGATCGCCTCCTTGACGTCGTCCGGCACCTCGCGCCAGAACGGCTTCGGCTCCCGCAGCACGCGCGGCACCTCCCCAAGACCTTTCTCCGGATGCTACTACCCGACCACCGCCTCCGCAAGGGCGAGGTCACGGCTACGCCGACGCTCTGGAGACGGTGATGCCGCTACGCGGCGAGGTTGCATGCGGCGGCAGTCCCGAGTAGCGATCCGTTAAGCCCGGCTTGCGGTTCTTCCTGCAGGGGCTCCTCCTACTTCACGATGTGCAGCGGGCTTCCGAGCCCGGCGAGCGCTGCTTCGTGCCACGCCTCGGAGTATGTGGGGTGGCTGTGGATGGTCAAGGCGACGTCCTCGAGGGTTGCGCCTATCTCGATCGCGAGCGCCATCTCGGCGATCAGGTCCGAGGCGTGGGCAGCACAGATGCCGGCACCGAGCAGCACCCCTGTCTCTTCGTCGGCGACAAGCTCTGCGCATGCTGGCGGCTAGCAATGGTTTCCCTCCATCCCCCTTCGGCCCTACTCGATCGCCCGGTCCACGTGCGTGCTCACGAACCGCCGCCATCGTGCCCGCGCAGCGCCTCGATGATTCCCCCCTGGTCGTTGGGGAGGTTGCCAGTTCCTCCTCCCGGCAGCATCGCGCGCCATATCGGCTGGTAGAGGTGCGCATCGCACCTTCGAGGACCTCGAACACCCGCGGGAGGACCTTTTCGGTGAGCCAGGAGGGCCACC
Source organism: Bacillota bacterium (assembly GCA_021792885.1). GTDB lineage: Bacteria > Bacillota > Sulfobacillia > JAJZYS01 > JAJYTV01 > JAJYTV01. The sequence continues at coordinate 6,940 of JAJYTV010000063.1, read as the reverse complement.
TTCGCTGGGACGGTATCAAATCCTCTATGCGATATGGTGTAAAGGCAAGCCCGCCCTTGACGCTATCCACTCTCTCGGATACGTTTAGTAATGCTGATTGCGTTACTCATATTTTGGGGGACTCGGCGTGCTGCCTGCATTCGTCATCTTCTTCCGCGAGGCGCTCGAAGCCAGCCTCATCGTCGGCATCATCCTCGCGTACCTGCATCGGATCGGCCGCGGCGACCGTGCCGCAGCCGTCTGGCTGGGCGTCGGCAGCGCCCTCGCCGTCGATGCGGCGGTGGCAGCTGTAAGCTTCCACGTGATCCATCAGTACGACGGTTCGCGCATCCAGGCGATCCTTGAAGGCAGCACCTACCTGGTTGCGACCGCCGTCCTCACCTACATGAGCTTCTGGATGAAGGAGCAGAGCAGCGGCATCCGCCGGGAGCTGGAGGCCAAGGTAGACGCGGCCCTCACACGTTCCTCCGTCGCGGCGCTGGCGCTGCTCGCCGGCATCACAGTCGGTCGCGAAGGGCTGGAGACGGCGTTCTTCACTCTGGCCATCGCACTGCGCGCGCAGGCCGCGTCGCTGCTTGCAGGCGCGCTTCTCGGCGTCTTGGCGGGCCTCGGCGTCAGCTTCTGGGTGTACCGCCTCGGCCGCCGTGCGCCGCTCGGCCTGTTCTTCAACGTGCTCGGCGTGCTGCTGCTCCTCTTCGGTGCGGGCCTGCTGGCCGACGCGGTGGAATCGTTCCAGTCGATCGGCTGGCTCGCCTTCTGGCAGACGGCCGTCTGGCACAGCGGCCGCATCCTTTCCGAGTCGAGCGCACTCGGCGACATCCTGCACAGCCTGCTCGGCTACGCGGAGGCGCCATCTCTCCTGCAAGTCTCCACCTACCTCGTGTTCCTGGTCGGAGCGGTCGCAGCGTACCTGCGGATCGGGCACCGTCCGCAGCGGGCCGTGCGCGCATAGGGAGCACATCTCGGGGCTGTTGACCCGCGTTTCGAACACAGGCAGGGCGGGGCGCACAGCGCCCCGCCCTCGCGATCTCATCTTCTCAGAGTCCGATCCGTGTCATCCAGTAGGACAGCGTCTTGCGAGCGTCGGCTTCCGGCATGCCGCCGATCTGCTGCGCGACCTGGCAGGCGACGAGTTCCGCGCCGACGCGGCTCAGGGCGCCGCGCATCGCGGCGATCTGGTGCAGCACGCGCTCGCAGGTGTCCTCTTCCGCGATCATCCGTTCGACGGCCCGCGCCTGGCCCTGGATGCGGCGCATTCGTGCCACGAGCGCCTTGCGCTGGACGGGGTCGAGATAGTGTCCCTCAGCGGGCAGCCTCGTCGACGACGGCACGCAGATCCTCCTCCACTTCAGCCGCGAAGGCCGTGAGCTCCGGCGCGCCTTCCCCCGCCATGGCGACGAGTGCGGACGGCAGGAGAAGTCCGACCTCGCTGCCGCCTGCACGGGCGCGGACCAGCATCTTGCAGGGCAGCAGGTAGGCGATCTCGGGCTCGAGCCGCAGCGCCTCGTCGGCGCGCGCCGCGTTGCACACCTCGAGGATGTGCGTCTCACCGTGGTCGGGGAATCCCTTGCTGGCAAGCGTCCCCGACATGTCGAGGTGCCAGAGCACGCTGAAGCGCTTCGACGCGAGCGCGCCCTCCAGCGCGGCGACTGCGTCTGCGGGGCTCTTGCTGGACTCCTGATGATACGTGAACGACATTGGGAACTCCCCCTGCATCATGTGTTTCTCGCGCTGCCTGAAACCCTTCGCGGGCACATACCCCACACTGTATGCTATTCGGCACGCGCCCTCAGCGTCAAGGACGCGGCAGGGAGCGACGCCCGTCGGGTGGAAGAGGGCGGCGGGTGATGTCATGTCCCTCGTATACGCTGCGATCATCCCGCACGGCGACGAACTCCTTCCCATCCACCCGCCGCACCCCGCGCTCACCGCCCTGCAGGCCAGCCTAGAGGAGATCGGGGCAGAGATTCGCGCTGCCGCTCCGGATCTGCTCGTCGTCTGCTCGCCGCACCATCTGCGCGTGCCGGGACACCTGGCGATCGCGGACAGCGCATACCTCGCAGGCGATCTCTCCGGACCGGTCGGCACGGTGCACGCGCGCGCCCACGTCGACCGGGCGGCGAACCGCACGATCGCGTCCGCCGCCGCAGGCGCCGGACTGCCTCCCGCGCTCTGCGGCTACGCGACGGCCGAGAACAGCGATCTCTCGTGCCTGCCGCTCGATTGGGGCAGTCTCGTGCCGCTGCACTTCATCGCCCCGGGGGAGGTTTCAGTGCCCGTCGCCGTCTTGGGGCCGCCCCGCGACCTCGGCCTCGTCCCCCTCCACCGCTTCGGAGCGTCCCTGTGCGAGGCGCTCTCAGACCGCAGGTTCGCCCTCGTGGCGAGCGCCGACCTCGCGCACGCGCACGCCGAAGACGGCCCCTACGGATACGATCCCGCAGCCGCGGCCTACGATGCGGCCGTGCAGGAAGCCATCGCGTCCGGTGATCTCGCGACGCTCGTCGCGCTTCCACCCGCGCTACTCGCGGCGGCGAAGGCGGACGCACCCTGGCAGCTCGCCGTCCTCGCCGGCGCGCTCGGAAAGAAGGCGTCCCCGCGCCACGCCTGCTACGCGCGTCCGAGCTACTTCGGCATGCTCGGCGCCGGCTTCGCCGCCGCGCCCTAGGCGCCTTCCGCGCCTGCGCGGCCGCCGCGCGGAACTGTCCTTGAGTACGATCGATCGGTTGTCCCGCCGGGCAATCCCCGCGCAACCCGCCCGCGCTACGCTCGGGTCGAGGGACAGCAGATGTCCTCTCGAGCGACAGGGGGACTGCGCGATGTACGAATACCTGTACCATCAGATCAAGGTGCCGCAACCCGTCCACTCGCCGCTGGCCGCGCTTTGCCGCGAGTTCGAGCGGGCCCGGCCGCAGCACGGGATCGGGGAGGGCATGGTGCGCTGGCGGGAAGCCGCCAAGCTCGAAGGATGGCATGCTATGATGCCGGATAGGTGCATCGGCCATGCGTAATACAGTCGACGTCGGCAGCAGCGCGCGCCGCCGCAGGAGGGTGAGAGGCCTGCTTCGCTTCCAAAGCTACAGCTTTCGGCTGCTCGGAGGGCTCCTGCTGCTTGCCTGGGGCGTGCTTCTGGCATTGCACGGGTTCGGCCTGAACTCGCTGCCTGTCGGCCAGCTGATCGACACGTGGTGGCCTGCTCCGTTCGTGCTGTGGGGACTGATCGGCCTCGTCGCCAGCCTCTTCCGCGGCGGGCGCGACCTCTTCGGCAATCTGATCGTCGCGATGCTGTTCGGCGTGCTGCTCGTCAGCAACCTGCACATCGCCCACCTCCAAGCCTGGACGATCTTCTGGGCGGTTGTCGTGCTGGGCCTCGGCTTCGAGGTCCTGCGCGGCCCTGGGCTCTTCTTCAGTTCCCGCAACTGGCGGCGCCGCTTCGGCGCTGGCGACGTGTCGATCAGCTTCGACGGCGACGAAGTCTTCCGGCGCCACCGCGCGCGCAGCGAGGGCCACCTGATCGGCGACATCCGCCTCGACCTCTCGCAGGAGCAGATCCCAGACGGCGAGACGCCTTTCGACGTGAGCCTCCTGATCGGCGACATCACGATCCTCGTGCCGCAGGACCTGCCGATCGCGATCGACGCTGAAGTATCGGTGGGGGAGTTGAGCGTCTTCGGCCGCCACGCGGACGGGTTCGGGCGGCGCCTGCACTACGAAACGCCTGGCTACGAGGACGCGACCCGCAAGGTGCGCATTTTCGCCCACCTGATGGTCGGTGACATCACCGTCCAGCAGTTTTAGCCGTGACAGCCGACGACGGGCGCCTCGCGGTTCCCAACGAGGCGGGACCGCGCGCGTCTGCGCAGGAGGGGCGCCCTGACCGGCCGACGGGTCCAGCGGCGCACCTGATCGGCCTCGACTGGCAGCTTGCCGGCTATGGCCTGCTGATCGGCGCGGTTACTGCGGTCGCGACGGCGCTGCTCTTGCATGGACCCGCCTACCTCACATTCCTCGCTGCTGGCTTTGGGGCCGTCATCGGCGCCGCCGCCGGCTATATCCTCGGCCGCCCGCTGAAGCGCGATCTGCGGGAGACGACGCTCTACGCCGCCCTCTTGGCCCGCGGCCGCTTCGAAGCGCGGCTCGACGGCGAGGGCCCCGGCGAGCTGCGTTACCTGATGCGGCAGCTGAACGACATGGCCGAGGCGATCGGCCAGCAGGTCGACGCGCTGCGCCGCCTCGCGGAGGAGCGCTCCCAGCTTGCCCCGCGCGCCGCCCAGGCCGCAGCGCTCGAGGAGCGCCAGCGCCTCGCGCGCGAGCTGCACGACACCGTCAGCCAGGAACTCTTCGCGCTCGCGATGATGGTGGGCGCCGCCCGCGCCCAACTGCCCCCCGACAAGGACGACGTGCGGCGCGCGCTGCAGTCCGCCGAGGAGGGTGCGCGCCGCGCGCAGGCGACCATGCGCAGCCTGATCCGCGCGCTTCGCCCTGTGGAGCTTGGCGAGCAGAGTCTCTCCCTCGCCCTCGAGGGCCTGGTCGACGAGGCGCGCGAGCGCTACGGGGTCGAGGCGCGTCTCGAGGTGCACGGCGCGACCGACCTGCCCTCCGGCATCGAGGACGCGCTCTTCCGCATCGCCCAGGAGGCCGTCTCGAACGCACTGCGCCACGGCAAGCCGAAGCGCCTCACGGTGCGGCTCGCGCTGCAGGAGACCGCCTGCGACCTCACGGTCGAGGACGACGGCACCGGATTCGACGTTCAGGGGGTCGCTGCGCACTTCGGCTTGCGCAGCATGCGCGAGCGCGCCGCCGAGATCGGCGCCCGCCTCGCGGTGCACAGCGCCCCCGGCCAGGGATGCAGCGTCCAGGTGCGCCTGCGCAACGTGACGCCGCCCGAGAAGGAGGACTGATCCTTTGTTGCGCGTCGTGCTGGTCGATGATCACGCGGTGGTGCGCCAAGGCCTCGCTGCGCTGCTCGGAACGACGGGTGAGGTAGAGGTCGTCGGGGAGGCGGCCTCCGGCGAGGAGGCAGTGCCGCTGTGCCGCAGCATGCGACCGGACGTCGCCCTCGTCGACCTGATCATGCCGGGCATGGACGGCGTCGGCGCGACGCAGGCGATCAAGGCAGCGTCCCCCGCGACGCGCGTTCTCCTCTTGACGAGCTACAGCGACGGCGACCTCGTCCAGCCGGCGCTCTCCGCCGGCGCCGACGGCTACCTCCTGAAGTCCGCCTCGGCCGAGGGCGTCGTGCAGGCGATCCTGGCCGTGGCGCGCGGTCAGCAGGTGCTGGACCCCATCGCGCTGCAGGCGCTGCGCACTCCGGCGCCCGACGCGCTGAGCGCGCGCGAGCAAGAGGTCCTGCACCTCGTGGCGGAGGGTCTCGCGAACGCCGAGATCGCCGCGCGCCTGGGGATCACGGTGCGCACCGTGAAAGCACACATCTCGAACCTTCTGCAGAAGCTCTCGCTCTCGGACCGTACCCAGCTCGCGATCTACGCCCTGCAGCGCCGGAGCGGGCGGGCGTGACACTGCCCGAGAGCCCGCGCCTGTACCTTCGGGAATTTCGCGCAGAAGATGCCGAGGCGCTCTGGACGCTCAACGGCGACCCGGAGGTGGTGCGCTACACGCTGAACGTCCAGGAGAGCCTTTCCGACTACGCCCAGCGCATCGCCGACTACCAGGACCAATACCGCAGCAACGGCGGGCGCCTCGGTTTCTTCGCCGCGATCGAGCGGGCGACGAACCGCTTCGTCGGCTGGTTTCACCTGCGCCCGTCGCGCGGGGCGCCGGACCGCCTCGATCTCGGCTACCGGCTGCGCCGCGACGCGTGGGGCCAGGGCTACGCGACCGAGATGTCGCGCGCCCTGATCGACTACGCCTTCGCGCAGCTCGGTGCGCCCGTCGTCGAGGCGGCGGCGCTGACGGGAAACCGTGCCTCGATCCGGGTGATGGAGAAGTGCGGCATGCATCGCGCGGACGAGTTTCTCTACACCGCGCGGGATGGCACGAAGCACCCTGCCGTACGCTACGAGATCAATTCTCCCCTGCAATCCCTCTGAGCGCAGCGACCGGGACGCCGAAGCGGCGCGCGGCGAAGAGCGCGGCGCCTTGCGCCGCGGAAAGGCCGTCGGCCGTCGTGCGGACGGCGGGGAGATGCGCCCGCAGCCCCTCCTCCAAGGCCGCCCGGTACGCCGGCGGCCCTTCGCGCAGGAGGCTTCCGTGCAGTGCCACGAGCCCGTCACCCGCAAGGCCGCGGGCGGCGAAGAAGCGCCCGCTCGTCTCCCCGAGCGCCCTGCCCTGCGCCGCGAAGATCCCCGCCGCGACCGCGTCTCCGGCCGCCGCGGCCTGCGCGCAGAGCGGTGCGACGAGCAGCGCGACCTGCCAGCCCGGCATCTCCTGGGACTGGGTCGCCCGCGCGAGCGCGATGTGGTCTTCGAGACCGAACGCGCGCGGGATCTCCTGCGAGAGCACGGTCGGTGGCGCGGCGCCCTGCGCCGCGAGGATCGCAGCGCGCAGGGCATCTGCCACGATGTCGGCCGCCCCTCCGACCGGACCGGTGTACTCGTTCAGCGCCAGCAGGCGCTCCACGCGACCATCGGCCCGCAGTGCGACGGCCGCACCCGTGCCGCTCGACACGACGCCGCAGGTGTCCTCCGGGACGGCGTGCACCGCCGCGACGATGTCGTTCTCCACCTGCACCGCGCACTGGAGGGCATCCCGCAAGGGCGCCGCGAGGCGCTCCTCGTCCTCCGGCAAGTCGACGCCGGCGAGGCAGGCTCCGAGGCCCGCGATCTCGCCGCCGCGGGCCGCCTCGCGGGCGGCGGCAGCGACCATCCGCACCGCCGTGTCGACCCCGACCGCCTGCCAGTTGGACGGCCCGGAGCGCGCCTCGCCGACGAGTTCCCCGTCCGCGCCGAAGGCGATGGCGCGGGTGTAGGTGTTGCCGCCGTCG
>JAJYTV010000062.1 GCA_021792885.1 Bacillota bacterium | reverse complement strand
ACGTACCCGACGAGCGGGTCGTGCGCGGAGGTCTGGTCGGAGAGCACGTCGGGCGTGATCCCCTCGTCCAGGAGGTGTTGCAGGAGATCTGTCGCGTGGCACTGCACGGCGATCGAGCGCGCTTCGCCGGCGGCGCGAGCCCTGAGGGCCGCCTGCACGCCGGCGGCGATCGTCGGCGCGACCTCGTCGAGGTAGCCCGACTGCAGCCGCCGCTCGATGCGCTGCGGGTCCACCTCGGCGAGCAGCGCGACCGCCTCGAGCATCTTCGCCGCGAGCGGCTGTGCGCCGCCCATGCCGCCGAGTCCGGCGGAGACGAAGAGCCGCCCCTTCAGCGTGTCCTCGCCGAAGCTCTGGCGGGCGAGCGCGCCGAGCGTCTCGAACGTGCCCTGGATGACGCCCTGTGAACCGATGTAGATCCACGAACCCGCGGTCATCTGTCCGAACATGGTGAGTCCGAGGGCTTCGAGGCGGTTGAACTCGTCGAGCGTGGCCCACTTCGGCACGAGGTTCGAGTTGGCGATCAGGACACGCGGCGCCTCGCGCGTCGTGCGGAACACGGCGACGGGCTTGCCCGACTGCACGAGCAGCGTCTCGTCGCTCTCGAGCTCCCGCAGCGTGCGCACGATCGCCTCGTACGCTTCCCAGGAGCGCGCCGCGCGGCCCCGCCCGCCGTACACGATCAGCTCGTCGGGGTTCTCGCCCACACGGCGGTCGAGGTTGTTCATCAGCATGCGCATCGCCGCTTCCTGCGGCCATGCCTTGGCCGTCAAGCGGTTGCCTGTCGGTGCCTGGATCTCGCGTCTTTCGCCCATCGCGGCCCCGGCGCCAGCGCCGGGGATGACCCCCCTCTGCTTGCTACTCGAGCCGGTCCGGTCCTTCCACTTGTCCAGTGTACGCGATGCGTCGCGGCGTTGCGAAGCGCCAGAAGGCCGCATGCGGGAGAGTCCGCCGGGGCAAGCAAGGGGTATGGGCATTTTCTCTCGCGATCGCGCGACGCAAAGCCGCCTCTCCCGGAGCTACGCCGGGAAGAGCGTGCATACCAAAGACCTCCGCACTCCGCAGCTGACCATGATGACGATCGGCGGCATCATCGGGTCGGGCCTGTTCCTCGCGAGCGGCCAGGCCGTCCGGCTCGCCGGCCCGGGACTGATCCTCGGCTACCTGATCGGCGCGACCGCCATGGCGATCGAGGTGACGGCGCTCGCCGAGATGTCGGCCGCGGACCCCGAGAAGGGTTCGTTCCTCGTCTACTCGCGGCGGGCGCTCGGGCCCGGCTTCACCTTTGTCGCCGGCTGGATCTTCTGGTTCTCGAGCGTGCTGAACCTCGCCGCGGAGGCGACGGCGGCAGGGATCTTCACGCACGTCTGGCTGCCGAACCTCCCCACCTGGGTGATCTCGACGGCGTTCTCGCTCGTGATCGTCGGGATCAACTTCCTGACCGTGAAGGGGTTCGGCGAGGTCGAGTCGGCGATGTCCTTCATCAAGGTCGGCGCGGTGACGCTCTTCATCGTGCTGCTCGCGCTCGTCCTGTTCGCCGGCTGGCCCGTGCACGTGGGCAACGCGGCCGCGACGTGGACCGCGTCGGGCGGGTTCTTCCCGCACGGACTGCGGGGCGTCGCAGCCGCCATGATCCTCGTCATGTTCTCGATGTCCGGCACCGGCGTGCTGGGCCTCGCGGCGGCCAGCGTTCTTCAGCCCGAGCGCACGATCGGGCGGGCGGTGCGCTACAGCGTGATCCTGGTCTACCTCCTCTACATCGGATCCGTGCTGGGCATCACCGCAGTGATCGCCTGGAACAAGGTCCCCACCACCGGGGTGAGTCCCTTCGTGGCCGTTCTGCATCGGCTGCCGTGGCCGATCGCCGGCCAGATCTTCAATGTCGTGATCCTGCTCGCCGTGCTGTCCGCGATGAACGCAGGTCTCTTCTCCACCGACCGCGTCATGGCGGGACTTTCCAAGGCGGAGGACGCCCCGGCCTGGCTGGGGCAGAAAGGAGACGGCCCGCCGCGTGCGGCGAACGCCGCCACGGGCAGCCTCTTGATCGTGGTCACGCTGCTTACCTACTTCCTGCCGAAGACGGCCTTCCTCTACCTCGTCACGGCGACGGGATTTCAGGCCCTCTTCGTCTGGCTCATCATCGTCCTGACCCAGATCTACTACCGGCGCCACCTGCAGAAGGAGCACCCGGACCGCCTCCGCCTCAAGGTACCCTGGTATCCCTGGCTAAGCATCCTCGAACTCGTACTGCTCGTGGCGATCATCGCGACGGCGCCCCTCGCGCCGCGTCAGATGCTCTCCTTGGGACTTGGCGTCGCGGTGACCGTGATCTTCCTCGCCGTGTACCTCGTCATCCGCCCTCGTCGCCAGCGATCCGCCGCCTGAGCAGGAAGCGGGGCCCACCCGGCGAAGAAAAACCGAGACGGAATCTCGGCCGGGAAGGGATCAACCCTCTGTACCTCAAGGAGATCTACCTGTCGGGTTTCAAATCGTTCGGTGAGCCGACGACGGTGCAACTCGCGCCGTCGTTTACGGTGGTTGTGGGCCCGAACGGGACTGGCAAGTCGAACCTCACCGACGCCGTGCGCTGGGCACTCTCGACGGGGCGCGTCGTCGATGGTCGCGCGGAGCGCCGCGAGGAGGTGCTCTTTGCGGGCAGCCCGACGAAGCCGCCTGCGAGGCTTTGCGAGGTGCGATTGACGTTCGACAACCAGGACCGCCAACTGCCGATCGAGGCCGAGGAGGTCGAGATCGTGCGCCGCGTCTACCGCGGCGGCGAGACGGAATACCGCCTGCAGGGGGTCTCGTGCCGCGCGCGCGACATCGAGCGCCTGTTCGCCCACCTCGGGCTCGCCGAGGGCTACGCATGGATCGGGCAGGGCAGGGTCGACGAGGTCGTCGCCCAGGATCCCGCAGCGCGCAGGCGCCTCCTCGAGGACGCGGGGGGCGCGTCCGTCTACCGCGAGCGCCGGCGCGAGGCAGTGCAGGAGCTTGCCCGGGCCGACCAGGAGGCAGAGGTGGAGCGCGCGCGTCTCGCAGAACTCGAGGTGCAGTTGCCGGACCTCCGCCAAGACGCGCGCCGCGCAGCCGACGCGGCGGCGCTGCGCGAGCGGATCGCGCAGCTCGAGATCGGCATCGGGCGCCGGCGCCTTTGGCGCCTGCGCCAGCAGCTGCAGCGCGCCACGGAGCGCGAAGCCGCGGTGGAGGAGAGCCGGCGGTCCGGGAGCGTAGCGCTCGGGCGGTACGAGGAACTCTCCGTCGCTCTCGGCCAGGCGCTCGGTGCCGTCTCGAACCGCCTTTTGCGGCTCGAGGGCCTCGCGTCCGCCATCGAGGGGCGCCTGCAGGCCGCGGCCGCCCAGGCCGCCGCGGCTGCGGAGCGCGAGCGTGCGGCGCTGCAGCGCCACGCCGACGCGCAGGAACGCCTGCGGGCGGCGGAGCAGGCGCACGAGGGGCTGCAGTCCGGCTACGCTGCCGCGAGCCTGCAGCTCTCCCAGGCGGAGGCGGACCTGCGCAGCGCGGGAGCGGCAGGAGCGGAGGCGGTGCGCGCCCTGGCCCGGCTGCCGCAGATCGAGGCGGCGCTCGAGGCGAACGGACGCGACGGAGCGGTGCTCGAGGCGAATCTGCCCGTGCTGACGGAGGCGCGCTCGGCGCGCGAGGCGGAGGCCGGGGCGGCGGCCGATGCGCTGCAGGCGGCGCAGACCGCGGAGGAGTCGCGCCACGCGGCGCTCGAAGCGGCGCGGCGCGAGGAGCAGGCGGCGCGCGAAGCGCACGATGCGGTCGAGCGCAAGGTTTCCGTGATGCAGGAAGCGGTGCGGGCTGCGGAGCGCCAGGCACCCGCTGCGGTGCGGGCGGTGTTGCGGGAGGCGGAGGCGGGTCGCCTGCAGGGAGTCCTCGGGACGCTCGGACGCCTCGTGCAGGCCAGCGAACCGCGCTTTTCGCTGGCGCTCGCGACGGCACTCGGCGGCAGCGCCTCGGACATCGTGGTCGAGAGCGAGTCGGTCGCCCGGGAAGCGATCGCCTGGCTGCGGCGCGCGGGCGTCGGGCGCGCAACGTTCCTGCCGCTCGGCGCCTTGACCCCGGGTGCTCCAGCCGAGGCTCCCCGCGTCGCGGGCTGCCTCGGCGTGCTGTCGGAGTTGTGCGAATACCGGCCGGCGCTGCAGGACGCCGTGCGCCTGCGCCTCGGCCGCACGCTGGTGGCCGAGGACCTGCCTGCGGCGCAACGCGTTGCGGAGGCGACCGGCCGGCGCCAGCGGGTCGTCTCCCTCGACGGGCAGGTCGTGCAGGTGGGCGGCGCGCTGACGGGCGGCCAAGCGGTGCAGGCATTGGCCCAGCCGCCGTCCCACGCTGCCTGGCAGGCCGCGCAGGCGGGATTCGCGGCGCACGAGACCGCGCTGCGGGATGCAGCGACCGCCCTCTCCCAAGCCCTGGCGGCGGAGAGGGACGCAGCGCGTCACCGGGAGGACGCGCTGCGCGCGCTCGAGCGGGCGGCGGGCGCCGCCCAAGCGGTGCGCCAGGAACACGAGCGCGCGCTCGGGCAGCGCGAGGCGCAGCAGGCGGAGCGCGTGCGGCTCCTCGAAGAGCTCGCGCAGGCGCGGGCGCTCGCCCCGGCGGAGCACGCCCACGCCGCGCAGGAAGCGGGATTGCAGAAGGCCGTCGCCCAGGAGGAGACGCGTCGGCTGGAAGCGGAGCTCGAACGCAGTGGGCAGCTGCTGTCGGCGCTGCGGGGCGCGGCGGAGGAGGCGGAGCGTTCGCTCTTGGCCGCGCGCGCGGAGGCGGAGCGGACGCGCGCCGCGCGCGAGGTGGCGAGCGAGTGGCGCGACGTGCTCGCGGCGCAAAGGCGCCGCGCCCAGCGCCTCGAGTCCGCCCTGCGCACGCTCGAGCGGCTGCTCGAGCGCGGCATGCGCCAGGTCGGCGCGGCATCGGCCGGCGCGGAGGAGCAGGCAGTGCGGCTGCGCGAAGAGGCCGAGCGGCTCGCACAGGAGATCTTGGAGGCGGAGCGCTCTCTGCGCGAGGGACACGGCGCCGATGCGCTGACGCGCGAGCTCGGGGAGCTGCCCGCGCAGGCGGAGGAGGCACTCTCGCGCGCGCGGCGCAGGCTGCAGGAGCTTGGCGGAGCGCCGCCCGACGCCGCGGAGCGGCTCGCGGAGGCGGAGGAGCGTCAGCGCGCGCTGCACGAGCGCCTTGCCGACCTGTCGGCGGCCAAGGCGACGCTTGTCGAGGTGCTGGCGCAGGCCGACCGGAATGTCGCAGAGCGCCTGCAGCACGCGGTGGCGGTCGTCGGGGAACGCTTCGGAGAGACGGTCTCTGTACTCTTCGGCGAGGGCGCGAAGGCGGACCTCGTCGCCGGGCAGTTGGGCGTCGACATCGAAGTGCAGCTGCAGGGCAAGGAGGCGGTGCGCCTCAACTGGCTCTCCGGCGGGGAGCGGGCGCTCGCCGCAATTGCGTTCCTGTTCGCGCTCTCGGCGCTTCGTCCCGCGCCGTTCTACTTGCTCGACGAGGTCGAGGCCAGCCTCGATGAGCGCAACGTGGAGCGGTTCGCGCAATTCCTGCGCCGGCAGAAGGGACACCAGCTTCTGGTCGTCACCCACCAGCGGCCGACGATGGAGGCAGCGGACCAGCTGATCGGAACGACGATGCAGGAGCGCGGCATCTCGCTCCTCGCGGCCGTGCAACTGGAAGGGGTGCCGGGCGATGATCTGGGACAGGTGGCGCAAGGGTCTTGAGAGGACGCGCGAGGCGCTGGGCGCCCGCCTGCGGGGGCTTGGGCGCAGCGCCGAGCGCGAGGAGGTCTTGGACGCCGTCGAGGAGGCGCTGCTCTCCGCCGACTGCGGCGTCAAGGTAGCATCCGAGGTGCGCCGCGCGATCGAGCGCCGCGCGCCGGAGGACATGCCGGCAGCCTTCACCGAGGTGATGCTGCGCCTTGCGGGTCCCGCAGAGCCCTTGCGCTGGGCGGCGCAGGGCCCGACGGTCTGGGTGCTTGTCGGCGTGAACGGCGCGGGCAAGACGACGACGGCCGGCAAGCTCGCGATGCTGGCGAAGCAGCAGGGCAAGTCGGTGGTGATCGCGGCGGCCGATACCTACCGCGCGGCGGCGACGGACCAGGTGGCGGTGTGGGCCGAGCGCGCAGGCGCGGAGATCGTGCAGGGAGCGGAGCGCCAGGATCCCGCGAGCGTCGCCTTCCAGGCGATCGAGAGGGCGCAGGCCAGGCGCGCCGACCTCGTGCTCGTCGACACGGCAGGCAGGCTGCACAACCGCCAGGGTCTTTTGGACGAGCTCGGGAAGATCGTCCGGGCGACCGGGCGCGCCCTGCCGGGGGCGCCGCACGAGGTGCTGCTCGTCGTGGACGGCGCCACGGGGCAGAACGCGGTGGCGCAGGCGCAGGGCTTCATGGGTGCGGCGCCGCTCACGGGGGTGTGCGTGACGAAGCTCGACGGCGCGGCGAAGGGCGGGTCGCTGCTCGCGGTGCGCGAGGCGCTCTCCCTGCCGGTGAAGCTCGTCGGGCTCGGAGAGGCGATCACGGACCTCGTGCACTTCTCCCCGGAGGAGTACGTGCAGGCGATGGCGCCAAACTGGCAGGAGATCGGGGCGGGCGCCTGAGCGCGGTGGGAGATGGGAGGGCGCCTCGCGCAGCGCGAGGCGCCCTCGGAATTGCAGGGAGGTGCGAGGCCGCAAGCGGGCGGCGAGCGGCGCAGCGTTAAAGGAACTTCGTGCGGGGAACGGTAGCGGGGAGAGTGCCGTGTCCTGCAATCGAGGGGTGATCCGCATGTCTTCCGTGCAGCAGCCGAGCAACCAGCAGCTTGCGGCGCGCGTGATCCTGTACATCGTCCGGGTGCTTCTCGTCCTGCTCGCGTTCCGCGTCGTCCTGGCGCTCCTGGGGGCGAACCCTGGCAACGCCTTCGCGAACTTCGTCTACTCCGTTTCGTGGCCGTTCGCAGCGCCGTTCTTCACGCTCTTCGGCTACCACGTCGCCTACGGCGTCTCGCGCCTGGAGATCTCGACCCTCGTCGGGATGGCCGTCTACTGGCTGATCGGCATCGGCCTCGTGCGTCTCGTGATGATCACGCGACCGGAGCACCGGTAGCCGCGCAGACACCTTGACGCGCCGATGACCCATCCTGTGCTGGGGCGGGCCATCGCTCCGCGGATGCAGTGCTAGTCAGCGAGCGAGCCCATCGGATCCCGCGGCGGCAGCTCGATCGGCGGCTGCGCCGAGGGCGGCCTGGAGATCACGCGGCAGGTAACATTCACACTACGGGAGAGAGCGCAACAGCGTCCAACGCGTTAATGACTTGCTACCCACGTCTTACCATTGTCCGTGCTTGTAGCCGTATACGTACCAGACCCGAGAGGGACGGTGACGAATAGAACCCCATGCGATGATCGGGAAAGGGTGGGGGCACTTGAGGGTTGCCTTGGAACCGACAAGGTAGTGGGCGTGAAGTTCGCCCCTCCATCCGTGGTACGGTAGAGCCAAACGACTGGAGAGTTGGCACTCGACACGGCGAGCACTCCATCAGTCGCAGACCAAAAGAATATGCTCGGCTCTCCGAGACTACCAGGGAAATTGGACTGAACTTGAACAGTCGTCGAGTGTAGAAGCGTCCACGTGTTGCCTCCGTCAGTGGTTCTGAACAAGGCGTATTGTTCTCCTGTAGTATGCGGGTTACCGCTGACACATAGCCACCGATCGGCAGATCCGAAGGCTGCAGTAGTCAGGGAAAGGACGCCCTCCTGAGCGTCCCTTTGAATGAACTTGACGTCATCTGTTGCGGTGGCAACCGATGGAGTGCGCATGGACGTTTCGGTCTCCCGCAGCTTCGGGGCTTCGCTGGCCGGCACCGTGATCAGAAGATTGTAGGAGTAGCCGTCAGATCCCACCTCAGCAACTGAAAGTGAGGCGTCACCAGATACGATCGCAAACTGCTCCGAAAAGAATGGGCTCTTGTTCTCGGGATTGGCACTGAATCCAGGTCCACTATCGGGTGACAGCTTTGGTAGAAGCGTACCGGCGTTGAGGCCCGATGTAGGCGTCTTGTAGATCTTGATCTGATCCGTGACCTGATCGCCCACATTCCACAACGCTGGCACACGGAGCGAAAACCCGTCGTAAGAAATTGTTTTCTCTATGGGCGTATTCGTTCCAACGGCTGACGGACGCGAGTGCTTTTTCGGGATTGCGGTATGTTGATAGGAATAACCACATCCCGCCATCAGGAAGATTGTTATAGACATAATGATTGGTACCGAGCGATTCATTATTTCTGCCTCCTATTTCCCGTATGCTCCATTTTGCGTCAGACTCAAGCTCCGAGAAGCTGTTTTGTTGTAGTGAACACCATGGGTGTGTAGCTGTGATCGAGCAGCCGAGTGGCGATAACATTACGGGGAATGTTAGTAAGGGCATCTATACGCTGGAACCAGACGAGGTAGTTCGGAAGGTACTTGGTGCTCACACCGTTGAACGGGAGAATCCACCGCTTTAGACGGTTGTGGTAGCCGTTGATCCAGCAGCGGCCGCTCTGCTTCTGGTTCGTGATCGGGCCGCCCTTGATGACGTGCGCAAAGGTGTGCTGCATCGTCTGCGCGTGCCGAAGGTCCATGGCGACCGCGCCGATGCCGTTCTTGCGCACGGCGTTCGAG
>JAJYTV010000061.1 GCA_021792885.1 Bacillota bacterium | reverse complement strand
ATCTCGCCGATCGTCCCGAGCAGGCTCGCGACGCCCATGTAGCCCGATGCCCTGCCCCACTGGTCCTTGGGCACCATGTCCGGCATCATCGCCTGGTAGGCGGCGCCTGCCGCGTTCTGTCCCAGCACCGAGATGAGGAAGCCCGCTGCGAGCACGGAGAGGGAGTCCGCGCCGCTGATCACGAGGAGCCCGACGACGTTCACGCCGGTGCCCCAGAGCAACATCGGCCGGCGGCGCCTCCCCCGCCGGTGCAGGCGGTCCGAGAACGCGCCCGCGATCGGCGGGACGACCATCGCGACGACGGAGCCGAGCATCGCGAGGCGCCAGAGCACCAGGGTGTGGCTGCCGTAGGCAAGCCGGTCGATCGCGGCCGGGATCACGATGGTCAGGAGCGCAGCGCCCTGGAAGTTCAGCGAGAACCAGTACGCGGAGAGGGCGATCTGCTGGCGCGCAGGAACGATCTGCGAGGCCCCTTGGCGACTCGCCATGCGCACTCACCTTGCTGCGGAACGGATAAGTCCAATGACCTGGGATTAATTGATAGTACGATAGTACGCCTGCAGGATGCCTCTGACCAGGAGCCTATCCCTTGCGCAGCGGCGTTCACGCCTCCGCAGGCCCAGCGGAGGCGGCATCGCCGACGACGCTTGCGAGCCGTCCCAGGCGGTCCCGGGGGCCGAGCGCCGTCAGGTCGTCCCCGAGCTGCAGTCGCGTCGCGCCGTGCGGCACAATGCGCTGCCCGTCGCGCTCGAGGCCGATGATCAGGACCTCGGGCGGCAGGCCGAGCTGCGCGAGCGTCCTTCCCACCGCCGCGTCGGAGCGTACGTGCAGGCTCATGACCTGCGCCCCCGCGACACCGCCGGAGAACATCTCGAGGACGAGCGGTGCGCGGGCCATCGCCTCGAGCACGAGCACCGGCGCCCGATCGGGCGCGAACGAGCCGATCCCCTCCTGGGCGAGCTCCGCCCCCGCCTCGGGTGGGGCGAGCGCGACGACGCGCGGCACGCCGAACGAGGTCGTGGCGCTGCGACAGAGGGCGATGTTCTCCGCGGGGTCCTCGCCCAGGGCGAGGAGGGCCGTCGCATGCTCCGCGCCCGCCGACCGAAGGGCATGCGCGGGGTCCTTCGAAAGTTCTACGCAAGGAAGCCCCGGCGGGGCTTCCCCCGCGTCGCCGAGCCAGACCACCTGCTCCCCGCGCTCGTTGAGGTGCGCCGCCGCGAGCGAGGACCAGGGAGAGCCGCCCCGCACGATGATCCCTCGCCGGCTGCCGGCGCCGGCAGGCATGATGCGCTGCGCGAGCGCAGGCCAGACGAGCGACGTCGCGATGCTCATCAGCACGATGGAGGCCATCGTATTTTGCGAGATGACGTGCGCCTGCGCGGCGACCGTGGCGCCGGCGATCGTCACCGTGAGTCGGGTCGCGAGAAGGAGGGCGCCGGACGCCGCCGCGCGCCAGGGCATCAAGATGCGCAGGAGGAGCCCCGGCAAAAGCGACGCTGCACTCGCCAGGACGAAGAGCAGGAGCGCGAGCAGCAGGGTCGACGGGTGCTGCACGAACACGCGCAGGTTCAGTCCCGCCCCGACGAGGATGAAGAAGATGGGGATGAAGAAGCCGTAGCCGATGCCGTCGAGCGTCCCGCGCAGGTCCTCGGACTCGTGGCCCGCGATCGCGGCGACGATCACGCCCGCGAGGAAGCTGCCGAGCACGGCCTGCACCCCGATCGTCTGTGAAAGCGCCAAGAACAGCACGATCAAGGCGAAGGAGCCGCGCACGCCGACCTGCGCCACTTCGCTCTCCGTCCGCCGCCAGACGCTGCGCAGGCGCGGCGCGAACCGGAGCAGGACGGCGGTCAGGGCGAAGAGCGCGAGCCCCAGCAAAAGGCGCGGGGCGGTGCCGGAGCGCAATGCGATGTCAGCCGTGACGAGCAGCATGCTGAGGAAGTCGAGCAGCACCGCGGCGGCCAGCACGGACTGGCCGAAGGCCGACTGCAGCACCCCCCGCTCCTTGAGCACGGGCACCGTGACGGTGAGCGCGGTCGATCCGATGATGAAGCCGACGATCGGCTGCGTCGGCATGCCGAGCCGCTGCAGCCACGCCGTCGCGGCGAGCGAGAGCAGCAGGACACCGAGGTAGAGCGATAGCACGACGTATCCCCGCCTGCGGCTCGCCGTCCCCTCGGCGCGGAAGAGTCCGAGGTCGAACTCGAGTCCGGAGAGGAACATCAGGTAGGAGAGTCCGAAGAGCGAGAGGAACGAGAGGATGCCGCCCTGGGGGATAAGGTTGATGCCCGTCTGGCCGAACAGCACCCCCGCGAAGATCTCGCCGATCACGACCGGGATGCGCCAGCGGCGCAGGCGGCTGAGGCCGAGCGGCACGACGAGGGCCAAAAGCAGCACGAGGACCAGGGGGTACCAGTCCCTGCTCGACATCCCATCCCCCTCTCCGATCGCGCCGGATGGCTGTGCCGCCCGTAGGCGGCACGTCTTACTCTCCTCTCATCCTCTCACATGGGCCTCCGCGCCGTACACCCCTCGCCGACCCGGCGCGGCAGCCCGTGCCAGCGCAGGGCAAGGCGAAGCCCGGGAGGGCCGGCATCGTACCGCCTGCCATCCCGGGCTCGCATGTGGACTAGGAGCCGCGACGGGCCCTGTCGTCCATGGACACCCCATCTTGCCAGAGGAGCAAAAATTGCTGCGCCAAGCGCTCGATGAATTGCGCGCGGGCGATGCTCCGCCCGACCTTCCCCTCTCCGAGATCCAGTTCCGTACGCCGGCGCCGCAGCACCCTGCCGAGCCCGCCGCCCGCTTGCCGCAAGTACATGGCGAGCGCCGATTGCGCGTCCCGGATGGGTTCCGCGCCCAGCACGATCGCCCCCCAACTCAGTTCCTCGCTCCAGTAGACCGCGCAGCAGACGCGCGTAATGCGGTGCAGCGCAGCGGCGTGCTCCACGAGGCTCTCGACCTCTCGTCCGCCTGCCCGCACCTCCGGCGCGCCCGGCTGCAGCGCGGTCGCCACCATCGCCGAGGCCGCAAGGTGCTTCTCGACCTCTTCGATCTCCATCTCCGGAAGGTCGATGCGCAGCGCGGTGTCCCAGGCCGTCCCCTCGTACATCTGGTAGTCGTCGCCCTGCACGTCGCGCAGCACGAGCCTTGCCGTCCCGTCGGGGTACCCCTTGCCCCAGAGCGCACGCGCGTAGAGTGCGCGGCGCCCGTCGCTTCCGACGCGGAGCGATCTCGCGCAGAGCGCGCGACCCTGCTCCGGCGGAAGCGGTAGAAACCACATCCCTTCACCCCCAGAGGGAACCCTTGAGTCCCGCGGTCCGATCGGGTAGCATGTCCTGCACGGCGCAGACGCGCGTCCTAAGCTTCTCCCGGGAGATGGGCCAATGCCACGCCCCACAAGGATCATCGACCCACGCGCCGTCCCGATCGCCCTCGGCTACCTTCCGGTGGCGTTCGCGTTCGGGCTCGCCGCCGTCGCTCTCCATGCCCCGGCCTGGTTTCCCATCCTCCTCTCGGTCTTCGTCTACGCGGGCGCAAGCCAGTTCGCGACCTTGCATCTGGTCGCTACAGGCGCCCCCGTCGTCGCCAGCGTGCTGGCTGTGTGGCTGATCAACCTGCGGATGGCGCTGGAGTCCGTGTCCTTCTTCCGCCGCGCCAACTGGCCGCAACGGCCCCGCGCCCTCGCACTCTGGCTCACCGACGAAACGTTCGTCGCCGCGAGCCTCGGCCCTGCGCCGCGGCCCTGGGAATTCCTCCGTCTGGCTTGGCTTCCGTACACTGTGTGGATCGCAGGAACCGTCCTCGGCTCCCTGCTGGGAGGCATCCTGCCCAGTCTTTTGCGCAATGCCTTCGGCATCTCGATCGACGCCCTGTTCGTCGCGCTGCTGGTAAGCGCTCTGCGCCAGGATCCGAGCGCCGTCTGGTCGGCCCTCGCAGGCGCGGGCGTCGCGCTCCTCGCCCAGCCGGTCGGCGGCTGGGCGCTGCTGCTCGGCATGGTGGCGGGCGCCCTTGCCCACCTCCTGCTCGGAGCAAGAACGTCGAAGGAGGCACGGCCGTGAGCGGCGCGCGCCTCCTCCTGCTGGTCGCGGGGGCCTCCGCCGGCACGGCGCTTCTGCGCTACCTGCCGGCGCTCTTCGCCACCCGTCCCGCCCATCCGAAACTCGAGCGCCTGCTGCAAGGCGTACCGGCGGCGGCGCTCGGCGCCCTGCTCGTGCAAAGCGTCCCGACTGCGCTGCCGGCGGGCCACCTACTCACGGTCGCCGCCGCCCTCTCCGTCGCCGCGGTGCTCTCGCTGCGTCCCGGCGGCGTACTTCTTCCGGTCGCGGCGGCCGTCGCCATCGCCGCTGCCGGCCTCTTCCTGCACTTGCCCTAGACGCTGCCCAAAAACCAGCCGGACCCGTCGGGTACCGCGCGGAAGATCGTGCGGCGGGTGCTGAAATCCTCCTGGCGCCACGTCGTCCAGCGGGGATCCTCGAGCGCGTCGGCGAGGTTCCAGGTGTCATGCCAGAGGTCCCGGCCAGGAAGGTCTGCCCCGATCCTGCCGAACGCGCTTCCCTGCGCACCGAAGAGGCCGACCGGGCCGCGGCCAGGGATCGCCGCCCAGGCTGCGTCCGCATCGGCGGCCTCGTGCACCAGCAGCACCGGACCCGGCACGTCGCCGCTCCAGGCGGCCATCCTCGGCTTCGCCTCGACGAGCACCGCAGGCTGCAGGAAGAAGCCGCCGCGGTGGCGCACGTCCTCACCGCGCACGCCGCCGTAGACGAGCGTCGCACCTTCTGCGCGCGCCGCCGCGAGGGCGGCCTCCACCGCTTCGCGCTGCCCCTCCGAGGTGAGGGGTCCGACTTCGCAGTCGGGATCGATCGGGTTTGCAAGCGTCAGGCTCGTGGCCCGCGAGATCAGCTCGAGCACGAGGTGGTCGTGCACCTTGCGCTGGGCGATGACGCGCTGCACACCGGCGGGGATCGCCCCCTGCGCGTAACAGGCTCCGAGCATCGCATGGTCCGCCGCAACCGCCGGGTCCGCACCGTTCAGCACGACGAGCGTGCCCTTGGCGCCGGGTCCGGCGCGCAGCGGGCGCCCTGCGCGCGCTGCGCGCAGGTAGTGCGCGTCGTCGAGCCCGAGTTCCGCGACGAGGAGGTCTAGCCGCTCCTCGCCGGCCAGGGAGACGGCGGCGTCCCGCCCGCCGGACAGCACCTGCAGCGCGCCGGGAGGCATCCCAGCCGCCCGCACGATTTCCGCGAGGCGCAGGGCGCTCAGAGGCGTGCGCACGTCGGGCAGGACGATGACGCAGTTGCCCGCCGCCAGCGCGGGTGCGAGCACCCCGATCGCAGCGCGCAGCGGCGCGTGGGCGCCCGCCGCCACGGCCACGACGCCGAGCGGCGCCCCTGTCGCTGCCGCCTCCAGCGTTCGGCCGCTGCGCCGCCACCTTCCCTCTGCCTCCGACGTACGCTGCGCCTCGCGCTGCAGGAGCGCGACGGCATAGCGCACATCCTGCCGCGTCTCGCGCAGCGCCCGGCCGCTGTCTCGCGCCTCGATCCGCGCGAGCGTCTGGGCATCCTCCGCCACGCGCTGCGCGAGGTCCATGAGCCGCGTGGCGCGCTCGCCGGCGGACATGCGAGGCCAGGGCCCGTCATCCGCAGCCGCCCGCGCCGCCTCGATCGCCCGCAGCGCATCGAGCGGGCCGCAGGCTGCCACGGTTGAGAGCGGTGTGCCGGTCGCCGGTTCGATGACTTCCCGCCGCCCGCCGTCCGCGGCCGGCAGCATGCGGCCGTCGATCAGGAGAAGCTTCTCGCCGTCATGCAGCCAGAGGTCCGCGGCTTCCACGAAGTGGCCCCCGTTCAGGGATGCGCCCGCTCGGCGGCGAGCTGCTGGTTGTAGCTGTTGCTGAAGATGATGCTGCCGTTCGGCAGGCTGTAGAAGTACAGGTAGGTGACGTCCGCGGGATGGAGCACCGCCTCGATCGACGGCAT
The DNA here is from genome assembly GCA_021792885.1 of Bacillota bacterium. Lineage (GTDB taxonomy): Bacteria > Bacillota > Sulfobacillia > JAJZYS01 > JAJYTV01 > JAJYTV01. Next base: position 2,872 of record JAJYTV010000061.1, on the reverse strand, counting down.
GCCTGGATTGCAGATCGGACCCGGCGGCAGCCCGGCGTGGTAGTACGTGTTGTAGGGCGAAGGGTAGTGCGTGTCCGCGATCGAGACGTAGGTGAGGTGCTGGCCCATCGCGTACGACACGGTCGGGTCGGACTGCAGCGGCATGCCCTTCTTCAGGCGGTTCAGGAAGACCGCCGCGATCTTCGGCCGCTCGCTCTCGGCGAAGGCCTCCTTCTCCACCAGCGACGCGAGCGTCAGCACCTGGTTCGTCGTCAGGTGCTCCTTCGCGGCGAGGGCGCGCATCGCCGGCGTGAACTGGCGTTCCCACTGGGCGTACATGATGTCGGCGATGTCCTGGGCGGACGCGCCGTAGGGCAGCTCGTAGGTGGTCGGGAAGGCATAGCCCTCGAGGCGGTAGCGCACCGCGGCGCCCTTCGCCAGGAAGGGGTTCGCGAAGTCCTTCGCCGCCGCGACGAACGCGGCCTCCGAGACGATGTGCTGGTCCTGCAGGCGGAAGGCGATGTCGGAGATCGTGAAACCCTCGGGCACGGTCAGCTTGTGGGTCGCGACTGCGCCCTCGACGAACGCGCGCAGGATCGCCGCCGCGTCTTCCCGCCCGCTCAGGCGGTAGGTTCCGGCCTGGATGTCGCCCGCGCTGTGGTCGAGGTCCGCCTGGATGCGGAAGTAGAGCGCGCTGCGGATCACGCCATGCGCCTGCAGGCGCGCCGCGACGCTGTCCAGCGGCTCACCGCGATGGACGCGGAAGAGGACGTATGGCGCCCCTGCGGCCACCGCGTCACCGCCCGTCGTCCAGAAGGAAGCGAAGAGGCCGCCTGCCACCAGCAACAGCAGAACAACGAGAAGGCCCAGGACTCTTCCTGGGCCAGCCCGGCGGACTAGCGTGACGAGATCCATCGGTCTCCACCGCCAACACAGCGCTTCGTTCGGACTACCCTTCGCTGCGCAGCGGAACTATTCCTCGTCGTCCTCGTCGTCAGCGGCATCCTCTTCGTCGAGCAGCTCCTCCCAGGCGGTGGCGACGCGCTCGAACTCCGACTCGTCCTCGATGTCGACGAGCACCTCGTTGCCGTCGGCGTCCTCCTCCATGCGGAGGATCACGGCCTCGTCGACTTCCTCGTCGTCTCCCTCGCCCGCAGGGATCAAGATGGCGTACTCGTTCTCGTCGACCTCGATCACGTCCAGAAGCGCGAACTGGTGCTCCTTGCCGTCCTCGTCGACGAGCGTGATGACCTCGTCCTCGGCGACGTGCTCGTGGTCGTGGTCGTGGTCATGGTCATGCTCGTGGTGGTGGTGCAGGTGCTCGTCCTTGCGCTCGCGGTCCGGGTAATCAGCCATACTGGACTTCCTTTCTCGGCTAGCTCGCCGGGCCACGCCGCTGGTCGAGGTAGCTCTGCAAAATCCACTGCGCCGCCTGTCGGTCGATGATGCGCCGCCGGTGCGCGCGGGAGAGATCCGCCTCGATCAGAAGGCGTTCGGCCCCCTTTGTGCTGAGACGCTCATCCCACAGTATCACCGGAAGGCCCGTCGCGGAAGCGCACGCGTCCGCAAGTTCGCGGGCCGCCTTCGCTCCTTCGCCCTCTCGGCCGTCCATGTGGCGCGGGAGCCCCACCAGGATGCGCTCAATGTCGTACCTTCGCGCAAGCTCCGCGATCTCCTCGTGGAGCGTGGCGGGATCCTTCCCGACCATCAAGGTCTCGACGCCCCGGGCCACCATGCCCAGTTCGTCCGACACCGCGACGCCGATCCGCCGCGTGCCGGGGTCCAGGGCGAGCGTGCGTCCCAACTACTCTTCGAGGTAGTGGCGCACCAGTTCCTCCATCAACTCGTCCCGCTCCACCTGACGGATCAGGTTGCGCGCGTCGCGATGCGCCGTGATGTAGGCCGGGTCGCCGGACAGGAGGTAGCCGACGATCTGCACGACCGGGTTGTAGCCCTTCTCCTTGAGGGCGCGGTGCACGGTGCGCAGGACGTCGGCAGCGTTCGGCCCCTCGGGCCGAACCTCGAACATCCTCGTGTTGTCGTCCTGCAATGCCGCCACCTCCCGGTATGCTACCCCAGAACTTCCTGCGCTGCGCGCAGGCCTTCCTGCACGGCGAGCGGAGACTTCTCGGGATCCTTGGCCCCGCCCTGCGCCAGGTCTGCGCGCCCGCCGCCGCGGCCGCCCGCGGCCGAGGCCATTTTGGAGAGGATGTCTCCGGCGCGCACGCCAGCCGCAACGAGGTCCGGCGTCACCGCGCAAAGCAGGGCGACGCTTTCCTCCGAGCGGGAGGCTAGGCATAGGATACCTCGTTTCTCCTGCGATCGCCACATGTCCGAGATGCGCCGCAGCGCGGCGGCATCCGCCCCCTCCACCTCGCCCGCGACGATGCGCGCGCCACCCTTCTCCTGCGCCGCGGCGAGCAGCCGCTGCAGCGCCTCCTGGTGGCCGCCGCGGCGCAGGCGCTCGATCTCGGCCTCGCGCGCGGCAAGCTCGCCGAAGAGTTCCTCGACGCGCTGGGAGAGCCCGAACGGCGTTGTGCGCAAGCGGTCCAGTGCAGGCTGCAGGGCCGCGTCGACCTCCTGCCAGTGCTCGAGGGCGCCCGTGCCCGTCAGCGCCACGATCCTGCGGATGCCGGAGCCGACCGAGGTCTCCTCGACGACCTTGAACGGGCCGATCTGCCCGGTCCGCCCGACGTGCGTGCCGCCGCACAGTTCGCGGCTGAAGTCGCCGATCCCGACCATGCGCACCACATCGCCGTACTTTTCTTCGAAGAGCGCCATGGCGCCGCTCTTGCGCGCCTCGGAGAGCGTCGTCTCGCGCGTCTCGACCGGTGTGTCGTGCAGGATCTGCTCCTGTACGCGGCGCTCGACCGCCCGGATCTCCTCAGGGCGC
>JAJYTV010000060.1 GCA_021792885.1 Bacillota bacterium | reverse complement strand
AACTGCCGTGCGGTCAACCGGAATCTCCCCAGGTACTCCCGCTTGCACTCCTTCTCAGGACGCCCCCGCACGTAGCGGTCGACGTACAGGGCATGCTCCGCCTGGGTGAACAGGTCGGCGATCGAGGAGAAGAGCGGGCCGAGGCTCTGATCAGGTACCTTCGCCTCGAAGGTCGCCATCATCGGCCACCGCCTCCTTCACCTTCGCGACCAGTTCCTTTGCCCTCCGGTGGCTGCGCAAACCGTAGAGCTTCCCCGCAAAACTCGTGACGATCGCCAGGAGATCCTTGACCAGCTCCCCTTGCAGGGACTTGCGGTCCTCCACCCCTTCTACCAGATGGATCTGCACGCCGAACGCAGCGAAGTACTGCTGTAGATACCCGAACCCGAACCGGGTGAGCCGATCCTTGAAGGTGATGACGACATCGGTCACCTCGCCCCGACGGGCAAGCTCCATGACCTGCAGAAGACCCTTGCGCTTTTCGGAGAGGCCGGAGCCGACATCGACAATCTCGATCGTCCGTTCGAACACAACCTGCGGCAGGTGACCCCCGCAGATACGCGAGCTGGCGCTCGAGATCGCCCTTCGCCTTCTGCTCGTGCGACGATACGCGCGCGTACAGACACGCCACGCGGGGGCGCACGACTACACCACTGCCGCCTTTGCAGGCGCCAGATCTCCGAGAGCGGGACACGTCTCTTGCCATGCGGCGTCCGGACAACCCGCAACACACCCTTCGCGTCCCACCGCCGCAGGGTTGTGGTGGTCACGCCCAGGAGGTCGGATGCCTTCTTCAGCGTGACGAGCTTGTCTTCCATGGATTAATGTTACAGTCCAGTGGCTCATATGACAATGCCACTGAAGTCTATCAATGTTCGTGAAAATCGGCAGCTGTTACGAACCCTTGCCACATGTTCCGCTACGCGGAGCTCGCCGCGTGGCTGCAGTCGTTTCCGTGCGCGCTCCTCGGCGCGAGCGCGTCGGGCGTCCTCGCCCTCGGATACGCGGACGAGGACCTCGGGATCGCGGCCGACTCCGCAGCGTTCGCATCGCTCTGCGACTGGGAGGAGCGCCTTGCGCAGGAGGTCGGCGCGCTCGATCTCGGCACGCACATCCTCTTCGCACTCGAGCGCCGGGAGGGGACAGAGCAGGGGCACGACGCAAATTCCGCTTGACGGATCGCGCCGTGCGCCCGTAGACTTGCGTCCAATAAGCAACGTCGATGAACAGGAAGAGGCAGCGACGCGCAGTGCAGCGAGCCGGGAAGGTGCAAGCCGGCGGAGCGCGCAGCCCCGATTCCACCTGGAAGACGCCGGCCCAAACCGCCGGCCGCTCGCCGCGTTACAGCGCAGAGGGGGCTCTTCGGAGCCAACCAGGGTGGTACCGCGACTTGCCGTCGTCCCTGCATGGGGATGGACGGCGCCTTTTTTTGAGGAGGGATCGGCATGTGGCGAGAGCGGTTGTTCCTTCCCGGCCCCACTTCGGTACCCGCAGAGATCCTCGCGGCGGGCGCCTTGCAGACCACCGACCATCGCGGCCCGGGCTTCAGCGCGCTCTACGCCGCAGTGCGGCAGGCACTCGCCCGGCTCGCGGACGCGGCCGACGCGGCGATCCTGCCTGCGAGCGGCACGGGCGGCCTCGAGGCCGTCTGCCGTTCCCTGCTGACGCCCGGCATGCGGGTGCTGGCACCCGTCGCCGGGGCCTTCGGCGAGCGCTTCGCCCGCGTTGCAACGCTTTGCGGAGCGCAGGTCGAGACGATGGCCTTCCCCTGGGGCCAGGCGATCGACCCGGTTGCCGTCGCGGCGCGGGCCAAGGAGGGCGGCCATGAAGCGGTCCTCCTGACCCAGAACGAGACCTCGACCGGCGTCCTGCATCCGGTCGACGCGGTGGCGGATGCGCTCGCCCAGGGCCCTTTGCTCCTGCTCGATGCGATCAGCGGCTTCCCGTCGGTGCCCCTCGCGGTCGAGGGGCGCTACGACGCGGCGGTCACCTGCTCCCAGAAGGGCTTCATGGCCCCGCCCGGCCTCGCGATGGTGCTCCTCTCGGAGCGCGGCGTCGAGGCGATGGCGCAGTCCTCGCCGCAGAGCGTCTACTTCGACCTTCGGCCCTACCTGCGAGGAGATCTCCCCTACACCCCGGCGGTGACACTCGTCAGCGCGCTCGGCGAGTCGGTCCGCCTCCTCGAGGCCGAGGGAGTGCACGCGCGCGCGGCGCGTCACCTCCTCCTGTCGCGGATGGCCCGCGCCGCGGGCGAGGCGCTCGGCCTCGCGCCGCTCGGCGACCCCCGCTGCGCGTCGCCCACCGTCACAGCCCTGTCGCTGCCGGAGGGCCTCGAGGCTTCGGCCCTGCGGGCGCAGGCGCGCATCGAGGGAGCCGTGCTCGCCGGCGGTCAGGGCGCGTGGAAGGGCAAGGTGGTGCGCATCGGGCACGTCGGCAACGTGATGCCGATGGACCTGTTCGGCGCGGTTGGCGCCATCGAGGCGGCCCTTGCCCGCCTCGGACACGCGCAGGCGGACGGAAGGGGCGCGCTCGCGGCGCTCGCAGCCTGGAAGGCGGCAGACGAGATCGCACAAGGAGGGCAAGCTTCATGAACGACCGCCCAAGGGTTCTCGTGACGGAGCATCTCGGCGCCGAAGGGCTCGCCGCCTTGGAGGCGGCGGTGGATGTGGAGGCCTACGATCTTCTACCGGTCGACGAACTGCCGAGGCGCCTTGCGGACTTCGACGCGGTCATCATCCGCAGCGCCCACCGCATGACGAAGGACCTGCTCGCAGGGGCGCCCCAGCTGCGCGTCGTGGCGCGCGCCGGTGCCGGGGTCGACAACATCGACCTCGACGCGGCGACGGCCCGCGGGGTGCTCGTCCTCAATACTCCCGGAGCCAACGCGGAAGCCGCGGCGGAGCACACGTTCGCGCTCCTCCTGGCCCTCCTGCGCCACGTGCGTACGGCGGACCTGCACGTGCGGGGCGGCGGATGGAACCGCCAGGCGTTCATCGGCACGGAGCTGCGCGGCAAGACGCTCGGGATCATCGGCATCGGCCGCGTGGGCCGGGAGGTCGCGCGGATCGCGAAGGGCTTCGGCATGCACACCTTCGCCTACGACCCCTACGTCGGCGAGGAGGCTGTGCGCGCCCGGGGCGCCGTGAAGGTGGAGACGCTCGAGGAGCTCCTTGCGCGTGCCGAGGTGCTCACGATCCACACCCCGAAGACCGGGCCGCGCCTCAGCCACCGGGAGCTCGCGCTCCTGCCGCGCGGCGCGGTCGTGGTGAACGCGGCGCGAGGGGGACTGATCGACGAGCAGGCGCTGATGGCGCTCTGCGACGAGGGCCAGCTTGCCGGAGCCGCGCTCGACGTGTTCTCGCAGGAACCGCCGCCGGATCCGCGGCTCCTGGCCCGCGACGACATGGTCTTCACCTGCCACCTCGGCGGCTCCACGGACGAGGCGATGCGCAGCATCGGCACGCGCGTCGCGCAGGCCGTCGTGCGCGCGCTGCGCGGCGAGATCCCGGAGGAGGCCGTCAACCTCCCCTTCCCGAGCCTCGACGGGGTCGTGCCAGGGCAACTGCTCGGCGTCGGGCGCGTGCTGGGCCGGATCATCGGCGCGACCGGCGGCGAGGGCGCGACGCTGCACGTCGCGTGCCGCGGCGGCCTGCCGGACGAGGCCGCCCCGATCACGGCCCGCGCCGTGCTCACCGGTGTGCTGGAGCGTGTCGTCGACGGCCCCGTGAACCCCGTGAACGCCAACCTGCGGGCCCAGGAGGCGGGCCTCGGGCTCAGCATCGGCATCGAGGCCGGCGGCCCGCCGCGGGTCGCCGCCTGGTTCCAGGGGCAGGAGGAGCGCCAGGTGGAGATCACCGTCTCCGAAGCGCCGCGCATCCGCCGCATGGCCGGCGGTCGCTTCGATCTCCGGCTTCCCCCCCATCTCCTCCTGACCCAGCACCGCGACCTCCCGGGCGTCGTGGGACGCGTCGGCACGCTGCTCGGCGGCGCCAAGATCAACATCGGCACGCTCGAACTCGACCGCGAGATCGCGGGCGGCAAGGCGCTGATGGCACTCGGTCTCGACGAGGCGCCGGGCGCCGACGTCGTCGACCAGTTGCGCCAGCTTTCGGAGATCGAGGACGTCTTCACGGTCGCGACCTCTGAGATGGAGGGAGGCGGCGAGCGATGATCGCCGACCAGCACGTCCACCTCGAGCGCGGGCCGTACACGCCCGAGAACTACCCGGACGCCTGGCTCGACAGGTACCTCGAACAGGCGGCGCGCGCCGGCGTGCAGCGGCTCGGCATCGTCGAGCACGCCTACCGCTTCCACGAGGCGCGGGGCCTCTTGCCGAACGCCTGGGCAGACGCGCGCTGCCTCTACCCCCTCGAGACCTACCTCGAGTTCGTCGAGCGGTCCAAGGCGCGGGGGGTGCCGGTGTCGTTCGGCCTCGAGATGGACTACGTGCCAGGGGCGGAGGAAGGCATCGCGCGGTTCCTTGCCCGCTATCCATGGGACTTTGTGCACGGCTCCGTGCACTTCGTCGGCGATGTCGGCATCGATCTCGACGAGCATCGCCCGGCCGCAGCGGCGCTCGGGCGGGTGGAGATCTGGCGGCGCTACTTCGCGCTGAGCCGCATGGCGGCGGAGTCCGGACTGTTCGACGTCCTCACGCATCCCGATCTGCCGAAGATCTTCGGCGAGCGGGCGGAGGAGCCGCTCGATGCCGAGTTCGCGGCGACCGTGGAGGTCCTGCGTCGCAAGGACATGGCCCTCGAATGCAACACCGCCGGGCAGAGGAAGCCCGTCGGCGAGATCTACCCGGTGGAGGGCTACCTCACGGTCGCACGCGCCGCCGGGGTACCTATGAGCATCGGCTCGGACGCCCACGTGCCGGAAGACGTCGGCGCGGGCTTCGCAGATGGGATCGCCCTCGCGCGGAGCGCCGGCTACACGGAAGCCGTGCACTTCATCGGCAGGAGGCGCATCGCGGAACCACTGCCGTAGGAGGTCCTGGCTGGCGGTTCCCTCCCCTGCGCGACCGGCCCCGGATGCGCGTCGATGGCAGGATGGCCGGCGGTACGAGAGCAGGAGCGCAGGCAGTCGGGTAACAGCGACAAGCAACAAGTAGATGGATGGGGAGTGTTCGAAGGGCCCCAGAACGGAAACGCAATAGCATGACGAAAGCACCGGGAGCACGCGGCGGGCTGGATCCGCCGCGTGCTCTCCCATCAGCCCAGGCGTACATGGCCGCTCCGCGCCTCAGCGGCTGCGGAGCGAACACGACACAGTTACGAAGGTGCGTTCAGGCTTTGCCCTGCGGGAGTGCGTCAGGAGAGGACTGGCACGCCTCGGTTCCGGCGGCCGCGGAATGCTTCGCGTCCCGCGTGGCCAGCAGCATACTCTCAAGCATTGCCGGTTCCAGGTAGTGTGATGGCAGTTGCCGGGCCAGGCTCTACGGGAAGGTGGGCAAGCCGGACATCGATTGCAGGACCCCAAGGCGCGATGGTCTGGGAATTCTGTTCGTCGATGCGGCTGCAGGAAGTTTTGGATGAGATGCTGCCTATGACGAGGAGCGATGCAGCTGACGCCAAAGGCTGTGCGGGCGTTGCGGCCGCAGTATACTCGGTACGATTCTGGACCGCGTGTAGGGGGGGACAGTTTGATGAAAGTTCCAGTGGCCGTAGGAATCACCCGTGAGACACTCGCCCACGGTACATCTCTGATGGTGGTCCGGTTCACCTTCAACAAGGGAGCAGCCGTTCCCCCACACCGTCATCCCCACGAACAATCCAGCTACATCGTTCAAGGATCTCTCCGGTATAACATCGAAGGGCGGGAACTCATCCTCCGTGCCGGGGAGTCGTGCGTCGTGCCGGCCGACGCCGAGCATTCTGCAGTGGCTTTGGAGGAGACGATTGACATCAACAGCTTTACACCCTTGCGTGAAGATTATCTTTGAAGCTTACCTGCTGCGTCGGTTGGAGACCACGCCCCCATGGTCATCCCCACGCGTTCAAAGAATGTTGCAGGGATCAGTGAGGATCTTGACCGCCAACACGACACCCTGCTTGGGCATCTTGCACGTAGCAACGTCGCCCATCTCATCGAGCGGAACATCACGAAGCTGCGCGACGAGCGGGCGGCCATCGGGCGAGCGCTGGACGCACTTCGCCGCGGACCGCGCGGAGCGTGATGCGGTACGAGACCGGAGTACGGAGCTCCTCATGGCACAAGCGTCCAGAGGCTCGGTGGCCTGCAGAACCGCGAGGACTTGCGCGAGCCGTGTCGGCTGCTGCTGTTCTTCGCGTGCGCTGTGCCAGACGACGGCACATTGGTGGTCACACTGCGCCAGCCTGCGACCGGAATGCCGGCAAACGACGACACGCCGCACGGACTGACCGTGCGGCGTGTGCTCCGAAAGATGGTGTCGGGAGGGGGACTTGAACCCCCACGGGTTACCCCATACGCCCCTCAAACGTACGCGTCTGCCTGTTCCGCCATCCCGACAAACCTGGTGCCGAAGGCGGGATTTGAACCCGCACGAGCATACGCTCACGGCGCCCTGAACACCGCGTGTCTGCCAGTTCCACCACTTCGGCGGCAACGGCTATATTAGCACATGGCCGTGCGGGCGACAAGCGTCATCTTCTTGCGTGCATTGCGCGCCCGCCCTCATTTGGCGCGTGCTGGCGTGCGACCCGGATACAGGAACGCATACCAGCGCGCGTTGCGTTGCACGCGTTCGACGAAATTGGCCGTCTCCGGGTACGGAATCCTCTGCGGCGATTCACCGGGACGCCACACACCGGACCGGATCCACCCGCGCACGGTCGCGTCGCCGCCGTTGTAGGCGGCGATCGCCGCGGTGTCGTTGCGAAATTCGTCGCGCAAGAGCGCGAGGTACTGCGCGCCGACGTGGATGCTGTACTGCGGCGAGAGGAGCGACACCGAAACTGCGGACTCGCTGCGGCCGGTCAGGTAGGCGCCGGTCTCGGGCAGGACCTGCATGATGCCGATAGCACCGCGGCGCGAACGCGCCGTCGGGTCGAAGCGGCTTTCGGCGCGGGCGACGCCCGCAAGCAGGTACGGCGAGATGCCGTAGCGCCGCCCGGCCGCGAGGAACGCGGACTGGTACGGCCAGGGATACACCACGTTGCCGAGCCACGGGACAAGAAGGGCGCAAATCGCCATGCCCGCAAGCCAGAGCCGACGGCGCCGCATGGCGCTTACCTCCCCTGCAGGCCCTGGAAGAGCTGCACCACCTGCTCTCGCAGGTGGGCAAGGTCACCGGTGTTGTCGATCACAACGTCGGCGAGCTGCCGCTTCTCCTCGATCGGCATCTGCGCGCGGATACGCGCGAGCGCGTCAGGCTCCGAAAGCCCGTTGCGCTCCATGAGGCGCGCGATCTGGAGCGGCTCCGGAACGTAGACGAGCCAGACCGCGTCCACCGCGTAGCGATCTCTCGCCTCCAAGAGAAGCGGCACGTCCAGCACGACGAGGTCCGCGCCCCTGGCCGCAAGGCGTTCGCACGCTTCCTCCATCGCGGCGCGCACACGCGGGTGCACGATCGCGTTGAGGTGCTCCAGCATCGCCGGCTCGCGGAAGACGACGCGCGCGAGGCGCGGCCGGTCCAAGGACCCGTCCGCCAGGATGAACTCGGGGCCGAGCCGCTCGGCGATCTCCGCAAGGGCCGGCATTCCCGGCGATGTCACCTCGTGCGCCACCGCATCGGCATCCACGACCGGCGCGCCAAGCTCGCGCAGGATCGCTGCGACCGTGCTCTTGCCGGTCGCGATGCCGCCTGTCAGCCCGATCCGACGCATGGCGCAAGGACGCCCCTTTCGCTTAGAGCCGCTCGCCCGTCAACTTGCCCAGGAACGCGTCAGGGAGGTCCTTCTCCGCACCGATCTCGAGGAACCAGCGCCCCTCGTGACGGCGCAGCGCGAATTCGCCCGTCACCTTGCGCGCCTGGAGCCGCTCGAAGTCTTCGCGGGCCTGCTTCTCGTCGTCGTACGCGTACGTGCAGTACTGGATGGAAACCCGTCTCCCTTCTGGCACTTTGGACAGTAGTGGGTTCCCCGTCCTGCGACCCGCGTCTTCGCGATCGGCGTGCCGCAGCTCCGGCAGGGCAGCCCCTCGCGCTGGTAGACGCGCAGGAACTCTTGGAAGGCGCCGGGCTCGCCGGTGCCGTCGCGGAAGTCGAGGAACGTCGTTCCGCGGTTCGCCAGCGCCTCGCCGAGCACCTCCCGCAGGGCGTCGGCGATGCGTCCGTGCTCCCTTTGGGTCAGGCTACCACATGCGCGCGCAGGGTGCACCCTCGCGCGGTGTAGCGCTTCGTCGACGTAGATGTTCCCGAGACCGGCGACGACGCGCTGGTCCAAAAGGAGTCCCTTGATGGCGAGGCGCGCGTGGCGCGCACAGGCGTCGCGGATGTCCCGGGCCCGCAGCGCGTCCGGCTCCGGTCCGAGCTCGCGCAGCCCCTGCGGCGCGGCGGGATCGCTGGCGTCCTGCAGGAGGTGGAATCCACCGAAGCGCCGCACGTCGCGAAAGCGCAGCTGGCGACCGTCGTCGAGATCGAAGACCACGTGCGTGTGCACAAGCTCCTCCGCCTCCGGCAAGCTCAGCCAGAGCCTGCCGGTCATGCGCAGGTGCGCGACCAGGACGCCCGCATCAAGCGCGAGCAGGAGGTACTTGCCGCGCCGCCCGATCCCCGCGATGCGCCTGCCCTTCAGCGTCTGCGCGAACTCCTGCGGGGCCGGGTGGCGCACTGCGTCCGGATGCAGGACCTGCGCGCGCACGATGCGCCGGCCGACGAGTCCGCCCTCGATCAGCGTGCGCCGCACCGTCTCGACTTCGGGCAGCTCAGGCATGCGCGAGCGCCTCGACGTCGTACCAGTTGCCACCCGCCTTGATCTCCACCTCGAGCGGAACGCGCAGCTGCGCCGCGCCCTCCATGCCCGCCCGCACGATCGGCGCGAGCGCCATGACACTCTCGTGCGGCA
>JAJYTV010000059.1 GCA_021792885.1 Bacillota bacterium | reverse complement strand
CGAGGAGCGTCGTCGCGAGGAGGTCCAGTGCGATCTGCAGGTAGCGCGCGAGCGCCGCCTGCAGGCGGGCCTCCAGGGCGCGCAGGGCGATCCCCAGCGCCCCGTAGGCGGCCGCGACCAGCAGGAGATCTTCGCGGGCCGCCGCGGGGCCGAAGGCGAGGAGACCCGCGAGCGCGAGAATCAGCACGATGGGGCGGAAAGTGTGAAGACCGCGCGCCACGAGGCGCGCGGTCGAAGCGTCCGGTGCGGACGGGCGGCTAAGCACGGGGCTCCCTCCCTGCGGCGCGTGGTGGCAACGTTCGCCATGCGCCGGGAAGTACCCTCTAGGCGTGGGACGCGACGTGCGGCAGGGCAGGGGCGCCCTCCCCCGCGACGGGGCGGATGCGGTAGGTTCTCAGCCAGCTGTCGAGCTGCACCACGTAGGAGAACCACTGCGGCAGGCCCATCAGCTGCGAGAACCAGGGGAGGGCGAAGGGATCCTGCTCCTCGCGCGCGAGCCGCTCGATCGCCGGCCGGTTGAGGTATGCGCTGAGCGGGGATCCTGGATCCGCGAGCACTTCGAGCGCCTGGCGGCGCATCGCGGCGAGGTAGCTCGGGTTCGGGGTGGAGGGGTAGGGGCTCTTCGGCCGGTAGAGCACGTCGTCGGGCAGGATGCCGCGCAGGGCCTCGCGCAGGATACCCTTGCGCTGCCCGCCGTAGGTCTTGAGCGCCCAGGGGATGTTGTAGGTGTACTCGACCAGCCGGTGGTCGCAGAAGGGAACGCGCACCTCGAGTCCCGTGGCCATACTCATGCGGTCCTTGCGGTCGAGAAGCGTCGGCAGAAAGCGCGTGATGTTGAGGTAGAGGAGCTGGCGCATGCGCGCCTCCTGCGGGTCCTCGCCCGCGAGCGCCGGCACCTCGGCGAGCGCCTCCTCGTAGCGGCGCTGTACGTACGCCTCGGGCTCGAGCCAGGCGGCGAAGTCCGGATTCAGGAGCGCGACGCGGTCCTTCTGGCGCAGCGCCCAGGGGAAGGTGCGGGCCTGCAGGGCATCCTCCCGGTAGAACCAGGGGTAACCGCCGAACACCTCGTCGGCCGACTCGCCGGAGAGGGCGACCGTCGACTCCCTGCGCACCTCGCGGCAGAAGAGCAGGAGCGACGTGTCGACGTCCGCCATGCCTGGGAGGTCGCGCGCGGTGAGCGCCGCGCCGAGCCAGCGTACGAGATCCGGCGTGTCGAGCACCACACGGCGATGGTCGGTGGCGAAGAGGGCGGATACCTTCTCGACCCATGGGCCGTCGAGCGAACGCTGGAAGTCGGTCGGCCGGAAGTGGCGCTCAGCGTCTGCGAACTCCACGGAGTAGGTGCGCAGCGTCCCGCGACCTTCCTCCTGCAGGCCCTTGGCGGCGAAGGCGGTGACTGCGCTCGAGTCGAGCCCGCCCGAGAGCAGGGTCGCGATCGGCACGTCGGAGACGAGCTGGCGCTCCACCGCGTCGCGCAGGAGGAAGCGCACGCGCGCAGCGGTCTCCTCCGCGCTGTCCAGGTGCTCGCGGGCCTCGAGCGACCAGTAGCGAGAGACGCGCACGCCGCGCCGTCCGACGCGCAGGCTGTAGCCCGGGCGCAGCTCCTGCACGCCGCGGAAGACGCCGTGGCCCGGCGTGCGCGACGGGGCCATGAGGAACGCCTCGCCGAGGCCCTCGCGGTCGAGTTCCGCGGGCACCAGGGCGTTCGCGAGCAGGCCCTTGAGTTCGGAGGAAAAGAGGAAGGCGTCCTGGCGCTCGGCGTAGAAAAGGGGCTTCACCCCGAGCCGGTCGCGGGCCAAGAAGAGCGTCTCCTCCGCCTCGTTCCAGATCGCGAAGGCGAAGATGCCGTTCAGGCGCGGAAGGCACGCTTCGCCCCAGTGGGCGTAGGACGCGAGCAGCACCTCGGTGTCGGAGTGGCCCTCGAACCGGTAGCCCCGCGCGAGCAGGTCGCGGCGCAGGTCCTCGGTGTTGTAGAGCTCGCCGTTGTACACGATCACGAAGCGCCGCGTGCCGTACTGCCGCTGCATGGGCTGCGCTCCGCCCGCCGGGTCGACGACGATCAGACGCCGATGGGCGAACCCGACGCTCGCCGAAAGCCACAGGCCGGCGTCGTCTGGACCGCGGGGGGCCATCGCAGCCGCCATCCGCTCCAGCGTCGCGGCCTCCCGCCGCAGATCCCGCCGCCAATCCACCCAACCGGCGATACCGCACACAAGCGTCGCTCCCCTTGCACGTGAGTGGTCGGGAGGCGCGGCGTGCATGGCCGCCACGCGCCCCGACTGCACCTGTACCGTATTGCGGGGCATTGCGAGGGGTGCATCCAAATCGAGCCACCACGAGAGGGAGGAGATCCGTGAGCGGCCTATCCGCAGAGGAGACGCCGACCTACGTCGGCGCGGTGCATCCGGCCGACGCCGACCACATGGGGCACGTCAACATCACCCGCTACGCCGCGATCTTCGATGCGGCGAACTGGACGTTCTTCGCCCGCCAGGGACTCACGCGCGCGTATTTCGAACAGAGCGGCTGCGGCATGGCGGCGCTCGCGCAGGAGACGACCTACCACAAAGAGCTCTTCCCCGGGGACACCGTCGTCGCGTTCACGCAGCTGCTCGAACTTCGGGAGCGGACGGTCCGCTTTCGCCACCAGCTGCGGCGCTCCACGACGGGGGACCTCGTCGCCACGAGCGAGTTCCTCACGGCGCACTTCGACCGCACGCAGCACCGCGCCGTCCCCTTCCCGGCGGAGATCCGAAGCGCCCTGCGCAGCAGGGTCGTCGCGCACCCGGAGTAGGCTTGACCGATCCTTGTCCGCCGCGTAGCATGGATCGCACGATGCGCGCCGCTTCCGCCGCCGGCGGAGGCGGCGCGCGTGCAAGGGGGCGTCGCGGTGCAGGCAGCCCTGGGCAGCCGGATCGCCGTGTTCGGACTCGGGCTGATCGGAACGTCGCTCGCGCTGGACCTGCGCGCTGCCGGCTACGAGGTCGCGGGCTACGACGCGCAGCAGGCCCATGTCGCGCTCGCCGCGGAGCGCGGCGCGCTCGACGTGCGGCTGGGCGCCCCGCGCGGCGCATTCGACGCGATCGTGCTGGCCGCGCCGCCGAAGGCGAACCTCGCTCTGCTCGGGGCGCAGGCGCAGGCGAAGCTCTGGATCGACACGGGATCGGTCAAGGAGGAGATCGTCCGCAGTGCCAGGGCACGCGGGCTGCCCTTCGTCGGCGGGCACCCGCTCGCCGGCAGCGAGGGAGGGGGTCCCGCGGCCGCGCAGCGCGGGCTCTTCCGCGCCCGCGGCTTCGCCCTCTGCCCGGGCGGCGGGCCCGAGGAGGCCGCGCAGGCGCTCGTCGCGGAGCTTGGGGCGCACGCCCTCTGGGTCGACGCGGCGGAGCACGACCTCCAGGTGGCGCGCTCCTCGCACCTCGTCTACGCCTGGAGCTGCGCCCTCGCGGAGATCCTCAAGGACACGCCGCCGGCGCTCGTCGGTCCCGCCGCCCGGGAGATGCTGCGCGTCGCGACGAGTCCCCCGGGCCTCTGGACCGAGATCCTCGAGATGAACAGGCCCGCTGTCGCCGTGGCGCTCGAGGAGGCGCAGGCATCCCTGCGGCGGGCGGCGGCTGGCGATATGAAGACACTTGGCCTCGCGCGCGATCTTGCGCGCAGGCTGCGGGAGGGCGATCGATCGGATGGCGGTTAGCGCGGTGCGCGGTGCGACGGTGGCGAAGGAGAATGCGCAGCAGGCGATCTGGGATGCGACGGAGGAGCTGCTACAGGCCGTGATCGCCCAGAACGGCATCCAGAAGGACGAGGTCGTGGCCGCCTTCTTCACGATGACGCCGGACCTCGACGCTGCGTTCCCCGCCTACGCCGCGCGGCGGATCGGCTGGACGGACGTCCCGCTGCTCGGCGCGGTGGAGACGCCCGTCCCGGGTACGCCGGCGCGCATGATCCGGATCCTGGTCGAGATCGAGCGGCCGGTGCGCGAGAAGCTGCGTCCCGTCTACCTCGGCGAGACGCTCTCGCTGCGCCCCGACCTCGCACCGCAAGGCTGAGTGGTATCATGCGGGCAGGGGGGATCGACGTGGAGGTCGTCGCCTTCGTCGGGCCCAGCGGAACGGGGAAGAGCCACCGCGCGTCGCTCGTCGCGGTCGAACTCGGCGCCGATGCGGTGATCGACGACGGTCTCCTGGTGCGCGAGGGCAAGATCCTCGCCGGGGAGTCCGCGAAGCGCGCCCCGTCGAAGCTCGAAGCCGTACGCCGGGCGATCTTCGCGCACCCTGCGGACGCCGAGCGGATGCGCCGGCGCCTTTCGGAAGTGCACCCCGAGCGCGTGCTGGTGCTCGGCACGTCGCTCGGCATGGTGCGGCGGATCTGCGAGGTGCTTTCCCTGCCGAACCCCGCGCATGTCCTGCACATCGAGGACATCGCGAGCCCCGAGGAGATCCGCCACGCGCAGCGCGTGCGGCGCGAGCAGGGCAAACACGTGATCCCCGCCCCGACCGTCGAGGTCAAGCGGACGTTCTCCGGCTACCTCGTCGACCCGCTGCGCTTCATCCTGCGCGGCAAGGAGCGGCGCGAGCTGGTGATCGAGAAGTCGGTCGTGCGCCCCACCTGGAGCTACCTCGGCCGCTTCACGATCGACGACACCTGCGTCTCCTCGATCGCGGCCCGCGCCGCGCGAGAGGCGCCGGGCATCGCGCGGGTGCGGCGCGTGACGATGGAGACGTGGGCGGACGGCCTCGTCCTGCATCTGGACGTGACCGTGCTCTACGGCCAGCACATCCCGACGGTGCTCGAGGGCGCGCGCGACCGCGTGCGCCACATGGTCGAGCAGATGACGGCTCTGAACGTGCTCGCGGCGAACATCACCGCAAAGCGCGTCGAATTGCCGTCGCCCGAGGAGATGCGCCGTCTGATCGGGACGCATTAGGGCGACCTTCATGGTTCCATAACGAAGATTTAATGCCGCTTTTCGATGATGGCCGCACGGGATCCGCCACAGGACAGGAGGTTGCTGCCTTGCGCCGCGACCGGGTGCTCGTGGTCGAGGACGAAGACGCGATCCGCGAACTCGTGGCGTTCCATCTGGAATCGGAGGGGTTCACTGTCCTGCAGGCGCCGGACGGGGAGCAGGGGGTCGCGCTCGCGCGCAGCGAGGAGGTCCAGCTCGTGGTGCTGGACTTGATGCTGCCGAAGCTGGACGGGGTTGCCGTGCTGCGGGAGATCCGCCGCCAGAGCCGCGTGCCTGTGATCATGCTGACGGCCCGCACGGAGGAGGCCGACCGCGTGCGCGGCCTCGAGCTGGGGGCGGACGACTACATGGGCAAGCCGTTCTCGCCGCGCGAACTCGTCGCGCGCGTGAAGGCGGTGCTGCGGCGCACCGAGCCGCCGATCGATCGCCTGTCGGCGGGCGGCGTGACGCTCGACCTCACGGCGCACCGCTGCTACGTAGAGGATCGGGAAGTGTCCCTGACGCTCACGGAGTTCGGCCTCCTGCAGAGTCTGATGGAGCGGCCGGGGCAGGTCCTGACGCGCGAAGTGCTGCTCGAAAAGGTTTGGGGCTACGACTTCTACGGCGATGCGCGGACGGTGGACGTACACGTGCGCCACCTGCGCGAGAAGGTCGAAGCCGAGCCCTCGCAGCCGCACCTCGTGGAGACGGTACGCGGCGTCGGCTACCGCTTCTCCGCGCGATGAGCGGACGCCAGAGGGGCGCTCTCCTGGGCGCCCTCGCCCTGATGGTGCTCGCGGGAGCGCAGGGATGGCTCCTGCGCGGGGCGCTGGACGGTGTCGCGTTCGCCGCCGTCGGTGCGCTCGTGGGGGCGCTCGGCGGGGCGCTCCTCGCGCATCTCCAGGAACAGCGCGCGCACGAGGACCTCGAGGCGGCCACGCGCGCGCTCGAGGCGTTTGCCGCCGGCGCGCGCGGCGAGCGGCTCTACCTCGCGCAGGAGGATCCCCGCGGCGTCGCGTCGCGCTTCAACGGCGCCCTTGCGCGCCTCGGCGAGGGCCTGGCCGCGCTCGACCTCGACCGCGCCCGCTTCCAGGCGATCATCGAGAACCTGCGGAGCGGCGTCGTGCTGCTCGACCGCAGGCGCCGCGTGCAGGTCGTGAACCCGGCGGCGGAGCGCATCTTCGGCGTCTGGGCGCCGGAGGTGGTGGAGACGTACCACCTGGCGATCACGCACGCCTACGCCCTCGAGTCGGCCCTGGACCGCGTCGAGCGCGGCGAGGTGCTCGAGATCGAGCGGCGGGAGAACGGCAGGGTGCTGCAGATCGAACTCGCGCCGGTGCGAGGCGGCGGCGGCGTGCTGCTCGTCGCGACCGACGTGACGGAGGAGCGGCGCCTGCTCGAGGTGCGCAGCCAGTTCGTCGCCAACGTGTCGCACGAGCTGCGTACTCCGCTCACGGTGATCGGCGGCTTCGCCGAGACGCTGCTCGCAGGGAACGTGGACGAGCACCACGTGCAGCGCTTTTTGCGCCACATCGGCGACGAGGTGAAGCGCCTGACCCTCTTGGTTGACGACCTTTTGCGCCTTGCGGCCCTCGAGAGCGGGCGCGAGCGGCCAGAGCACGCGCAGGTACCGCTGCTCGAACTCGCCCGCGCCGTCTCCGAGCGCTACGGCGAGACGGCGCGCGAGCGCGGCATCGCGCTCGAGGTGGGCGGCGAGGCGCTGAGCGTGCGCAGTGACCGCGACCGCATCGAAGGGATCCTCATCTCGCTGATCGACAACGCCGTGAAGTACACGCAGGATGGCGGCCACATCGAGGTGCAGATCGGCCGGCAGGACGGACGGGCCCTCTTGCGGGTCGAGGATGACGGCCCGGGCATTCCCGAGGAGGATCTGCCGCGCATCTTCGAGCGCTTCTACCGCGTCGACCGCTCGCGCCAGCGCGCGACCGGCGGCTCCGGCCTCGGGCTCTCGATCGCCCGCCACCTCGCGCTCTCGATCGGCGCGGACCTCTCGGTGGAGAGCGCGATCGGCAAGGGCAGCGCGTTCACCCTCGCGATCCCGGACATGGCAGGCCCCGCACCGGCATAGCCAGCCTATGGGTGGCTGTACGGATGGACAGATTCCTGCGCCGCTGGCGGGGGGTGCTGGTCGCCGTGGTCCTCGCTCTGGCCCTCGCGCCGTTCCTGCCGGTTCCTGCGCTCGTGATCGCAGGCTCGACGTCGCTCGCACCGCTCGCGGAAGCGGCGCAGGAGCCGCTGGCGGTTGCGCTCGGCGGCCGTGTCGAGATCGGCACGCTCGGGTCCTCGGAGGGACTTTCCGCCGTGCGCCGGGGGACCGCCGACCTCGCGCTCTCTGACCTGCCGCTCGGCGCTCCAGGCATCGTCCGCGTGCCGCTCGGCAGCGTTTCGATCAGCGTCGTCGCGGCGCCCGGAGTGCCACGCGCGCTCTCGGTGGCCGCGCTGCGCGCGCTCCTTAGCGGGCAGATCCGCAACTGGCGGCTGCTTGGCGGGCCAAACCTGCCTGTGCGGCTCGTGCTGCGCGCGCCCGGATCGGGGGTGCGCGCGCTGCTCGAGCGCTTCGCCGGCGGCGCCCTGCCCTCGGGGGCGCTCGTCGTGCTGGCGAGCGGGCAGGTCGCTCCGGCGGTGCGCCACCTGCCGGGCGCGATCGGCTTCGTCGAGGCGTCGTACGCCCCGAAAGAACTCCTCGTGCGCCTCGGCGGACTCCCGCCGGAGGCGGCAGGCTACGCCCTGCGCTACCCGGCCTTCGCCCTCTACCGCCGCGGAGACCTGCGTGCGCAGATGGCGGCCGATCTGCTGCACGCCGAGCTCGCGCGGCGCGGGAGCGGGCGGTGAGCCGCGGGCTTGGGCTCGCGCTCGCCCTCGTGGGGCTGCCGCTCGCCGTCGTCGCCGCCTTCGGGGCGCGGGGCATGTCGCGCCTCGGCCTCGGGGCGGTCTGGTCCCCGCCCTTCTCGTACGGCGTCCTCGGCATCGCGCTCGGCTCCGCGCTGGTCGGTGCCCTCGGCGCGGCGATCGCGCTCTGGCTCGGGGAGGGAGCCGGGGCGCAGATCGCGTTCGGCCGGCGCGGCAGGGCGCTGCAGGCCCTCGCAGGGATGCCGGGCGTCGCGCTCGCCGCGGGCCTCCTCGTCGCCCTCCTGCCCGCGCTGCATCGCCTGTCGCTGGGCGAGGGGGTGGCGCTCGCGGCGGCGGGGCTCGGCGTCTTGCAGACGCCGCTCGTGGCGGACGGGGTCGCTTCGGCCCTGCGTGCCCAGCAGGCGGCGCGCGAGGGCGCGCTCGCGCTCGGCGCAGGTCCAGACGGCGTGCTCGTGGCCTTGCGCGGAGCCCTGCGCGGCGTGCGCGCGCGGCTCTACTCCCTCGCGGCGACCCGCATCGTCGGCGAGGCCGCGGTGCTGAGCGTGCTCGTCGGGAATGCCGGCGGGATGCCGCGCCTCTTCGGCCCTTCGGGCACGCTCGCGTCGACGCTGCTCGCGCAGCTGCCGCAGGCGCCGGCGGGGGGGCGCTGGGGGGCGGCGCTCAGCGCGATCGCGCTCGTGCTCGCGCTCGCGGGCGCCGCGGCCGGCGCGCTCGGGAGGGTGCGCGATGCGCCTTCGGCGCGGTGAGCGGCGCTACGGCGCGCTCGTCTGGCTGAGCGCGGGCTCCTGGATCGCCGCCCTGGCGGCGTCGGGCGGCATCCCGCGCACCGCGCCCGACCTCGGAGGGCTCGCCGCAACCTTGATCACGTCCCTCTTCGCCGTCGCGCTCTGCGCGACGGTCGGCCTGCAGGCAGGAGCGGAGCTCGCGCTCGGCGGAGCGGGGAGAGGCGCGCAGGCCGTGCGCAGCTTCCTGCAGGCGGCGGCGGCGATCCCTTCTGTGGCGCTCGGGGCCGCCCTGGTCATCGCGTGGTCGGACCTCGGCCGCCTGCCCTCCGGCGTGTGGCTCGCGGCGTTCGGGCTCGGGCTCCTCAACCTGCCGATCGCCGTGCTGCAGGTCGCGGAGGCCTTCGCCCAGCACGGGGTGATCGCCGACGCCGCCCTTGCGCTCGGGGCGGACGCGGCGCAGGCGGCGCGGGCCGTGTTCCCTGCGGCGCGCGCCGAGGTGGCGCGCTCCCTGCTGCTCGTCGTAGGGCGCTCGCTGGGCGAGGCGGGGCTCGTCGCGCTCCTC
>JAJYTV010000058.1 GCA_021792885.1 Bacillota bacterium | reverse complement strand
CCTGGACCGGGCTCGGACCGGGCTGTCGTCTTCCAGCAGGCAGCCCTCTACCCCTGGCTCAGCGTGCGCGAGAACATCGGCTTCGGCCTGCGCCTGCACGGGATCCGCGGCCAGGAGTACAACCGGCGCGTGCAGCACTACCTCGAGATCATGGGCCTCTCGGCGTTCGCGCAGCACGCGCCGTACCACCTCTCGGGCGGCATGCGCCAGCGCGTCGCGATCGCCCGCGCCCTGATCGGGGAGCCCGAGATCATGCTGATGGATGAGCCCTTCGGAGCGCTCGACGCCCAGACGCGCAACGAGATGCAGCGCTTCCTCCTGCGCCTTTGGCGCACCCTGCGCCCGACGGTGCTGTTCGTCACGCACGACGTCGAGGAGTCGATCCTGCTTGGCGACCGGGTCGTGATCATGACGGCGCGGCCCGGGCGCGTGGCGCTCGACCTCAAGGTCCCATTCGCGCGGCCGCGCGAGTGGGACCTCGTCCTGACGCCGGAGTTCATCGAGGTGAAGCGGCAGCTCCTGTCAGTGTTGCAGCCGCAGCTGCAGTCCGCCCAGGAGGTCGAGGCGCTGATCGCGGAGATCGGGCGTCCAGGCGACGGGGACGGGGAGGAACGCATCTAGCGCACGGGGATGGGCGACGCAGGCGGCGAGCCCTTGGCGGCTCGCCGCCTCGCTGTTCCACTAAGATCGCGGGCCGCCCCCCGATCCCCTGCGCGCGGGATCCCTCGCGTCCTCACCGCCGCACCTTGGGACGTGCCCTGCGACGGACGCGCCGGCGCAGGGGCCCGGAGAGAGCCTCGCTCCCATTCGGCCCGGCGAGCCGCGTGCGATCGGCCATGATCACCGCAAGGTCGGTGTGGAGCAGCAGATGCGGCGAGAAGGATTCCTCTCTCCCGAGCGACAGCCGGTGAAGCCGGAAGGGGGGCCATGCCCTGCCGCTCCCGCCGCCAAAGAGAACGCGGACGGGCCAGCCCTGCCGCACGCCCTGTTCGCCTGTCCGCGCCCCCGGCGCGTGCGGCGCAGACCCGAGAACCGCGCTGCAGGCGGCGCGGCTGCGCTCGCCTGGTCCGGTTGGCCTACCCCTGCATAGGCTGGATAGAGTGATGCGCAGGGGGGGGCGCAGGCATGCAGGTCCGAAGCGCTGGGGATCCGGTCCCAAGGGATCGCAAGTGCGACAGGGCGCGTTTCACGGACCGTCTGGCGTCCTGCCGGGAGGGCGCGCACCTCCTTGTCGACGCGGCGCTCGATGCGTCGACGCCCGAGATGCGGCGGTTCTTCCGCGCATCGCTCGGTCGCGTACTCGATGCGCACTCGCTTCTCGCGAGGCGGATCCGTCCCCGCGGCTGGCGCAGTGCGGATCCCGTATCCTCCGCTGCGGTGCGCGAAGAGCGTCCGCGTTCCGGCCGCTCCCGGCATGCGCCGGAGAGGCCCCGCCCTGCGTAGGGCGGGGCCCCCGGATTTCCCGGGCGGTCCCCGGATCCGGCGCAGGAAGGTGGGGATAGCCTGCAGCCAAGAGGCAGCAGAGGCTCTCCCCGCCTTGACCCGGCCGGTCGACCCGCGGGACGGGCGGTTTCGCGCCTTCAGGTTCGTGCTGCGGGCTGCACCGATCCCTCTGCGGACGGCAGCCCCAATCCCCATAGGCGTTTGGCGCCATAGAGCCCCGCGAGCGCGATGAACGCGCCGATGGCCGCCAGCGCGACACGCGCTCCCGCCGCCGCCAAGAGTGCGGAGTTCACGGCCATCCCGGTGAGGGTCGCGAGGCTCAGGAGCGTGCCGAGCAGCGAAAAGAACCGGCCCGCCACCGGGACCGGCACGAGGCTCTGCAGGTAGGCGGAGAGGTTGACGTTGACGATGCCGTTGCAAAAACCGGCTGCGGCCATGCTCGCGAGGGTCAGCGGGAGCGCTGCGCCCAGGGCTGCGAGCGCGAGGAAGAGGCCCAATCCGACGAGGCCGAATCCGAGCCAGAGCCAGGGTGCCATGCGCAGCGTCAGCGCCTGGCTTAGGAATGTACCGGCGATGATCCCGAGAGAGAGGGCGGTGATCAGGTAGCCGACGTCGAGCATGCTCAGCCCGAGGCCCTGGCGCACGAAGGCGAGCAGCACCACCTCGACGCCGCCGATCGCCAGCAGGACGGCGAGCAGCACCGCCACCACGGTGCGCACCAGAGGCAGCGCGAGGGTCGGGCCGAGTCCCCGCCACTCCCGCCACGGCGAGGAGTAGGGCGAGGGCTGCTGCGCTGGCGCGGGTGCCTGTACCTTGGCGCGCGCGCCGATCCAGAGAAGAACGGCCGATGCGAGGAAGCTCGCCGCGTCCAGCAGGAAGCCCAAGCTTTCGTGGGTTGCGCCGAGGAGGGCCAGCACCGTCACGGCGAGGCTCGGACCTGCGATCTTGGTGATTTCCTGTAGCACCTGCCGGACCGCCGTCCCCGGTCCGTACTCCTCCGTGGGCAGGATCTGCATCACCCACTTCTCCTGCGCCGGGTTGAAGAATGCCGCCGCACCTGCGGTGAGGAACGCGATGGCAGCGTACAGTGCGGGCGTCACCGGGATGAGGAAGAGGATGCCGACCAGCAGCGCGCGGGCGAGGTCGGCCGCTGCCGTCAGCCGGACCGGAGGCAGGCGATCGGCAAGCGGTCCGGCGACGAAGGAGCAGAGCAGTGTCGCCACCGCCTGGCTTCCGAGCACCGCCATCGCGTCCGCCGCGCGTCCGGTGCGCGCGTAGGACAGGACCACGAGCAGCATGTAGGTGAACCAGTCGCCGAGGCTCGAGACGAGGCGCGCCGCAAGCAGGAAGCGAAGGGTTGAGTGGCGGTGAAGGACCGACAACATGAAATCCGCTCCCCTGGAAGACAACCTTCACGGCGTACATCGGGGGAAGCAGAGCAAAGGTTCGAAATCCCTGCGCTCAGCCGAGCGAGAAGCGCACCTCCACGGTCTGCTTCTCGCCGCCGCCGAGGCATGCGGCGAAGCCGAGCCAGGTCCGCGAGAAGCAAGCTGTCGACGCCATCGGCTGGGGAACAGCGCTGCGCAGCCTGGCGCCGGCCGGCAGGCAGACGTAGACGGACGAATGGATGCGCAAGTCCGGGGCGTAGGTCGGCACGTTCTCCCAGCGGAGGGTCCAGGACCGGCCGGTGCGCCGGATCAGCTTGGCGCTCTCGGAACGCTTCTGCGGAATGCGGTGCACGAAGCGCATGCGACCGCTCCCCGGTGGGCGCCCGACCTCCGCGACGTAGCGGTCCGGCACCGGCCCGCCCCCGGGAGGCGTTGCATGCCCGGCGCCCAGTTGCGCTCCTGGTCGTCCGAGAGCCGCTGCAGCTGGCCCAACTCCGCCGCCGCACCGACCATCAGCCCGCCCGCGAGTTCTCCCCCGAACAGGTCGCCCTCGATCCATAGGGAGAGGTCGGGCTCGATGCGCAGCACGACCCGGAGTGCGGCCGTCGACTGCGCGGCGGGTCCCTCCGTCGCGCGGGTCAACCGCTCGAGGTGCTGCCACTGCGCGGAACAGCGCGGGCATGTCGCCAGGTGCAGGGCAACGACGGACGAGCTGGCAAGCGAGCGCAGTCCCCACGCAAGACCCAGCGGTGCCGCGGCGAGGTCGCCGCAGAGCGCCTGGCTCTGCCCGGCGGCGAGTCGTTCGCGCAAGAGGGAGCGGCCGTGATGCAGCCTCGACTTCACCGTGCCGACCGGCAAGGCGAAGCGCCCTGCGATCGCGGGGAGCGGCAAGCCGTCCACCAGCCGCGCGTACAGCACCTCGCGGTGGCGCTGCGGCAGCGTTTCGATGATCCGCGCGACGGAATCCCGGAGGGCGAGGGAGCGCAGGCCCTCGTCGAGGTCGATCTCCTGGGCGACGTCCTCGGGCGGTACGGGCTGCGCCGGGTGGGCGCTCTCGCGGCGCCAGTGGTCTGCCACCGCGCGGCGGGCGACCGTCCACAGCAGCGCGAGGTCGGTGCCCTCTCCCTGCCAACCCGGCAGGGAGAGGTAGGTTCGCAGCCAGATGTCCTGCGTCACGTCCTGCGCTTCTCCGGACGGCACCTTGCGCCGGACGAAGGACTCGACCGCAGGCGCGGCCGCGTCCATCAGCTCCTGCAGGCGCCGATGCGGATCACGGGTCGCCGCCGCCATCAGGGCTGCTCCTTCCCGCCGCCATCTCGGGGGCGTACGGGTGCACCTTCGGCCGCATCCCACGGCGTGGGGTCGCCCCAGCGCAGATCCTTCGCGAGGCGGTAGCGATCCTTGTCCTTGCGCGTCGCGACGGTGCTCTCAAGCCCCCGTGGCGTGCAGAGCGCGACGTGTACGTGGCCGCCGCGCACCTGCGGATGGCGGATCACTCGGCCCGCAAGGGGCAGCGGCGCAAGGCGCGACAGTGCGACGAAGGAAAATTTCTCGTCCTCGTACCCGAGGTCTGCGCCCTTCACGCGGCGGTGCAGGGCGGAGCGCGATACGCGCTCTGCGAAGTGGCACCAGTCGGAACCGATGATGGGGCAGGCGTCGTCATGTGGGCAGGGGGCGATCGTCCGCGCGCCCTGCGCGAGCAACCGGTCCCGCTGGCGCAGGATGCGGGCGAAACCCTGGGGGGTGCCGGGCTCGACGAGCAGCATTACCCCCTCGGTCGCCCGCCAGAGCCGGTCTGCGAGGGCGTCCTGGGCACCCTGTCCCAGCTCGCCCAGCACGTAGGCGGCCACGGTGAGGTCGTGCGGCGGGGCGGAGAATGCTTGGTCGAGGTGCGCCTCGTCCCAGGCGGCAGCGCGCAGGACAGGCGCCGAGGCGCCCGCCGCGAGGCGGCGACCGGCCGCGATCATCTCGCGGTCCCGCTCGAGCAGCGTCGCCGCCTCGAGCGACGGGAAGAGCGCGGCGGCGGCCCAGAGCGCGGTGCCGGGTCCGGCGCCGGCGTCCAGCAGGGTGCGGGGGGTGAAGTGCGGAAGCTGTGCCTTGACCTGCGCGAGCGCCGCGTGGCTCGCGGCGAAGGTCGCGGGCAGGCGCACCGCGAGGTAGGCGAGGATGTCCTCGCGCGCGCGCAGGAGCGGGCCCTTCCCGGATGCGGGCGCGCGGTAGCGCCGGGAGAGATCCTCCGCGGCGGCGCGCAGCGCCTTCACACTCCCTTGGGAGAGCACTCCCGCGAGCGCCTCCTGCAGATCCTGCGGCAGCTGCATGCAATCCCCCCGGCGGGCGTCCCCGCCACCTGCGCGGGGCGCCAGGCTTGCCGCCTGCGCTGCCGCACAGTAGACTCGACCACATCGATCCCAGGTTCCGACGAAAGGATGAGTCCCGGCCTTGCTGACGCTGTACGATCAGATGGGCGGCGATGCGACGATCGCCCGTCTGGTGGAGTCCTTCTACCGGCGCGTACAGGCGCACCCGACGCTCTCGCAGCTCTTCCAGGAAGACATCCGGGGGGTCAAGGAGCGGCAGTACGCATTCCTCACCCAGTTCTTCGGCGGTCCGGACCTCTACACGGAGCGCTACGGGCCGCCGATGCTGCGCGCCCGACACCTGCCCCACCCGATCAGCCCGGAGCGGCGCGACGAGTGGCTTTCGTGCATGCAGGGCGCGCTCGACGAGGTCGGCCTGCCGGATCCGGTGCGCGACCAGGTGTTCGCGCACCTCGCCCTGACCGCACGGCACATGGTCAACCAGGAGTAGTCGCCGCCCGGATGGACTTCGCGGCGGGATCCTGCGGCGCCTGCAGAGAAGAGGGAGGTGGGCACGACGCTCCTCTTGACGGATGAGGATATCATTGCCTGCGTCGCGATGCGAGACGCGGTACAGGCGATGCGCGACGCGCTGCGCGCCCGCGCGGCGGGCGACATGGTCTTCGCGCCGCGCGCGGGGATGGCGGTCGGAGAGACATCGCTCGTCTGGACGCCAGGCGGCTTCCTCGACGCGCAGACCGTGGGGCTGCGCCTCTACCTCACCGGCGCCCGGCGCGCCGACCAGCTGGTCGCCCTTTGGGACGCAGGGAGCGGCGCCCTGCGCTGCCTTGCGCTCGGCAATGCACTCGGGCGGATGCGCACCGGCGCGATCGGGGGTGTCGCGATCGATGCGCTCTCCCGCGAGGACGCAAGCGTGCTTGGCGTCGTCGGGTTCGGCGCGCAGGCCTTCGCGCAGGTGGAGGCGGCCCTCGCGGTGCGGGGGATCCGGCGCGTGCAGGCCTTCCGCCGCGATGCGGCGGAGCTTGCGCGCCTCGCCGATGCGGGCCGGGCGCGCTGGGGCGTCGAGGTGGTCGCAGAAGACTCCGCCGAGGCGGCGGTGACAGGCGCCGACATCGTCGTCAGCGCGACGCGCGCGGAGGAGCCCGTGCTGCGGGCGGAGTGGCTGCGGCCGGGGACCCATGTGAGCTCGCTCGGGCCGAAGTACCGCGGGCGGCAGGAGATCGGCGTCGACGTCGCGCAGGCGGCCGCGCGCATCGCCTGCGACTTCCCGGAGCAGTACCTCGGGGAGGAGGATTTCTTCCTGCAGGGGACCTCGGAACTCGGCCGTATGCAGGACCTCGCCCAGGTGGTCGCGGACGGCGTGCGGCGCGATCCCGACGACATCACCCTCTTCCTCTCGCACGGGCTCGCGGGCACTGAAGTGCGCCTTCTGCAACTGGCGTGGGAGCGGGCGAAGGCGCAGGGCATCGGGCGGGAGATCGCGATCTGAGGGCCTGCGGCGCCCGGCGCCGCAGGCCGCTTCAAAGGGGGCGACGACGCGTGCACACGAGGATCTACGGCAGCGCGATCGAGGAGCCCCTGCGTGCGGAGCTGCATCGGGAGCTCGAGCGCCGCATCGCGGCCGTCAACCGGCAGTGGGCGACGGGGGAGTACGACCCGCAGGCCGAGCCCGTCGCGGGGGATTTCCAAGGCGTGCAGTACGCGCCCTGGTACGAGGGGGAGACGTTCGCGGCCGACCGCCTGGGCTGGATCGAGGGGAGCCGGGCCGCCGCCGCCGCGGGGAAGGGGAAGGGCTGGCACTGGACGGTGCGGGACGCGGCGTTCTACCCGCGCTCGGTGGACGAGACGATCGCCGTCTACACCGTCGTGCACCGCTTCGGCCGGGAGCCTGTACCGCCGGGCGAGGCCGTCTTCCTCGAGACCTGGGTCCGCCTGGGCGGCCGCTGGCACCTGCGCCGCCACACGGCGGAGAAGCGATGACGCCCGAGGCGTTCCGCGCCCAATTCCCTGTCTTCCGGGAGAAGGCGCACCTTTGCAGCTGCAGCCAGGGTGCGCTCTCGCTGCGCGTGCAGGAGGCCCTTTCGGCGTTCACCGCGAGCTGGCAGCACGCAGGGGCCCCGTGGGGCGAGTGGATGGGCGAGGTGGAGCGCGCCCGCACGGGCTTCGCTCGGCTCGTCGGCGCCGATCCCGAGGAGGTCGCCGTCGTCTCCTGCGCGTCGGAAGGCGCCTACCAGATCGCCTCGACGCTCGACTTCTCGCAGCGCCCGGGCATCCTCACGACCGACCTCGAGTTCCCCTCGGTCGCCCACGTCTGGCTCGGCGCCGCGCGCCGCGGCGCCCGCGTCGACTTCCTGCCCGCAGGCGCCGCGGCGGCGGGCGACTACGCCCTGTCGATCGGGCAGGATACGGCGCTCGTCTCGGCGCCGCTCGTCGCCTACGGGAGCGGCCTGCGCCTGCCGGTGCGGGAGATCGGCGAGGCGGCGCACGCGCTGGGCGCGAAGCTCTTCGTCGACGCCTACCAGGGCGCCGGCGTCGTGCCGGTCGACGTCGCGGCGCTCGGCTGCGACTACTTCGTCGCGGGCAGCCTCAAGTATCTGCTCGGGGCACCCGGTATCGCCTTCCTCTACGTGAAGGGGGCCAGCATGCCGCAGGGCCTTCCACCCTACAGCGGCTGGTTCGGGCGAGAGGACCCCTTCTCGTTCACGCCGCGCGTCCTCGACTACGCGCAGGGCGCGCGGCGGTTCCAGGGCGGGACGCCTGCGATCCCGGCGGCCTACGCCGCGGCGGCCGGGCTCTCGCTGCTCGGGGAGCTCGACCCGCAGGAGGTCTTCGCGCACGTGCTCGCCCTGGGCGCCTCCCTCACGGATGCCCTCAGAGAAGATGGCGTGCCGCTCGCCTCGCCCGTGGAAGCCGCCCTGCGGGGCCCGCAGGTCGCGGTGCGCGCGCGCGACGCGGAGGGTCTTTCATCCTTCCTCAAGGAGCGCGGGGTGCTCGTCTCGCCGCGCGGCAGCGCCGTGCGGATCAGCCTGCACTACTACAACACGGAAGAAGACCTTCGGCGCGTGCGCGAGGGAATCTTGGAGTATTCGCGCGCGGTCGGACTGTAGGGCGGCGTATCGCGCCCTCTCCCCTTTGGAGCGCAGCGTCGCAGCCGTCAGCGCCGCGCTGCGCCTGCGGGTTCGCGGTGTGGCGCCGGGTGGCCGAGCAGGAAGCCTTGTCCGAGCGGGACGCCGAGGTCCACGAGCACCCGGAGGTCCTCGGCGGTCTCTATGCCTTCGGCGATCGCGACCGCGTCGCATTCCTCCGCCATGCGCGCGAGCGCGCTCACCGCTGCGCGCCGGGCCTTCGCCCGGGCGCATCCGCGCACGAGCCCCTGGTCGATCTTGAGGAACTCCGGCCCGGCTTCCGCCACGAGGCGCAGGTTCGAGTAGCCGGCGCCCACGTCGTCGAGGGCGATGCGGTATCCCTGGCTGCGGTAGTGGCCCAGCGTGCGGCGGAAGAGGTCGTAGTCGGTGATCGCGATCCGCTCCGTGATCTCGAAGATCACCTCGCGCGGCGAGACGCCGAGGGCGGCCAGCACCTGGGCGGTCATGCCGCGGGTGAAGGCCGGGTCCTGCAGGGTGAGCGGGTCGACGTTCAGGCAGAGGACGCCCGGCGGCTTGCGCTCGAGCGCCGCGGTGCGGCAGGCGAGTTCGAGGGCGAAGAGCAGTCCCTCCGCCGCCGCGGCCTGAAAGAGCTGGGCGGGGGAGTGGAGGGGACCCTCGGGACCGCGCGCGAGCGCCTCGTGCGCGAAGAGGGACCCGTCCTTCAGGCGACGGATCGGCTGGTAGGCGGCGTAGACCGCTCCCTGGGCGAGGATCTGCCGAAGCTGCAAGCGAGGGCCTCCCCATGGCGCAGAGATGGGCGTCGTGGTGTCAACAGCTGCCTGATTTGCTGGACAAACCCGGACATCCGTTGTTCGTGCCGCCCCAGTGCCGACTTGCGCCGGTTGTTCTCGGGACCCGCTTGCGCGGGTGCCGGCCATCCTCACGCATGAGTCGTGGCCGGCGAACCACTGGGAGTCGCCCCATGCCTCTCGCGGCAAGCCGC
>JAJYTV010000057.1 GCA_021792885.1 Bacillota bacterium | reverse complement strand
GACACGCCGCCGGGCCTCCTTCGTCTCCCTCTCGGCCAGGCGGCGTGTCAAAGAGTCTACTTCGCGCAATCCCCTCGGCAGGCAGGCTAGGGCCCGCTCGTCTACAATGTCCGCCATTGCTTCGGACTCGGCCCGGAACTGGGCCGGACCTTCCGCGCCGACGTCTGATCGCAGTCGAGGGAGGCAGCCGCGGTGCCTCCCTCGACCGCGCGACCGGGTTTGGCTACACTGTCAGCAGCGACCCCAAAGGCCGGTCAGTGCGACGAGGAGTGAACTGCGTGCCATCCAACCCGCCCAACCTGCGCGTCGCGGTCGTCGGGCTCGGCTTCGTCGGCCTGCCTCTGTCCCTCTCCTACTGGCAGGCCGGCGCCGACGTGCTCGGCGCCGAGATCGACCCGCGCCTGCGCGCGGAACTCTCCCAAGGCATCTCGCACCATCTCGAGGAGGACGACGGCAAGCCGATCTCGGCCATCCTCAAGGACGCCCTCGCCTCCGGCCGCTACCAGCTCCTGGCGAGCGCCGCCGAGGCGACGGCGCAGGCGGACGCGACGATCGTCACCGTCGGCATCCCGCACGGCCCGTCCGGACTCGACCTCGGTCCGCTGCGCGCCGCACTCGCCGAGGTGGCTTCTGCCGCGCCGCGCGGCCACCTGATCATCCTTCGCAGCACCGTTCCTCCCGGTACGACGCGCAGGGACCTCTACGACCTCCTGCAGGCACGTGGGCGCAGCGTCGGCGAGGACGTCTTCGTCGCGTACTGCCCGGAGCGCATCGCAGAAGGACGGGCCTTCCAGGAATTCAGGGGCATGCCGGTCATCCTCGGCGCGTTCGACCCGGCCTCCGAGGCGAGGGCGCGATCGGTGATCGAGCGCGTGACCCATGCCGGCGTAGCGACGTCGGACTCGGTCGAGGCGGTCGAACTCTCGAAGGTGATCGAGAACGTGCAGCGGGATGTGAACATCGCGATCGCCCAGGAGCTCGCCCGCACCTGCGAGGCGGGCGGCATCGACGTCTTCGAGGTGATCCGCCTCGCGAACACCCACAGCCGGGTGCATCTCCTCGAGCCGGGACCGGGCGTCGGGGGCTTCTGCCTTCCGCTCGCCCTCTCCTACTTCCTCCCGTTCGCCCAGGAGCACGCAGTCGCGACCCCGACGCTGCTCGCAGCGCGCAGCACGAACGCCAAGGTGCCGCCGCTGCTCGCAGCCCGCGCGCTCGAGCAGGCGCGCCCGCTCGCAGGCGGTCGGCCGCCGCGCATCGCCGTCTTCGGGCTCGCGATGAAGGACTTCTCCAACGATGCCCGGCTCTCACCGGCGGTGGAGGTGTGCGAGCACCTGATCGCCGAAGGCGCGGAGGTGCGCGCCGTCGATCCGGCCGTTCCCCTACAGTTCTCGTTCCAGGGTCAGGACCCCGCATGGGCGGTGGAGGGGGCGCACGCCCTCCTGCTCCTCTCCCGGCAGGAAGGCCTCCTCACATGGCTCGAGGACCTCTCTCCCTTACGGACGATGCACCAGGGGGCGCTCATCGTCGACGCGCGCAACTGGCTGAAGGACGGCGCGCAAGAACTGAAGCCGCTCGGTCTCGGCTACTGGAAGATCTGAGATGACGGAGACCTTCCTCGGCGTACCCGTCGATGCGACGACGACGGAGGCTGCGCTCGAAGCGGCCTCCGTCGCCGTGGAAGGTGGCGCGCCGCTCCTGATCGTCGCGGTCAATCCGGAGAAGGTCGTCAAGGCGGAACGCGACCCCGATCTGCGCTCGTTCATCGCCCAGGCCGGTTTGCGCATCCCGGACGGCGTCGGACTCGTCATCGCGAGCCGGTTGCGGGGCGGCAACCTGCGCACGCGCGTGACGGGGGTCGACCTCTTCCTCGCCCTGTGCGAGCGGGCGGCAAAGACGGGCTGGCGAGTCTACCTCCTCGGCGCGCGGCCCGAGGTCGTGTCGGAAGCGGCGAGCGAACTCGCCCGCCGCTTCCCGCAGATCGCGATCGCCGGATGGCGCGATGGGTACTTCTCAACGGAGGAGGCCGGGTCGGTCGCGGCAGAGGTCGCGGCGAGCCGGGCGGACCTCCTCTTCGTAGCGCTCGGCTCGCCCCTGCAAGAGGACTTCCTGCGCCGCCGCGGCGCACAAACCGGCGCACGCGTACTGATGGGCGTCGGCGGATCGTTCGACGTGCTCGCGGGCCGCGTTCCCCGCGCGCCGCGGCTCATGCGCTCGGTCGGGCTCGAGTGGCTCTACCGCCTCTACCGGGAGCCTTGGCGGATCCGCCGGATGGCTGCCCTGCCGATCTTCCTGTGGCGCGCCGTGCAGCGCGGATCATAGCCAATCCCCCGCCGGATCACCGGCGGGGGATGCGTCAGCGAGCGATCTCTTCGCCGGCCACAGGTTTGCGCTGCTGCACCGCACGCAGTCGCCAGACCACCATCCCGAAGAGCAGCCAGAACACGACGATCACCTGGTGCGTCTCGAGCAGCGAGGCGAAGAAGGACTGGATGTACAGGCCCACCGTTCCCGCCGCGAGTCCCAGGCCGACCGCGCGCCAGAACGGGTCGAGCTCCTCGCGGTAGAGCCGCAGTCCGGCGCGCACCGCCGCGACGCCCAGCCAGATGTAGGCGATGTAGCCGATCGCGCCGAGCTCGACGAGCGTCTGGACGTGCTGGGAGTCGATGATGGGATTGAAGCCGAGTCCCAGCATGACATACACTGGCGAGCCGTAGATGTGCGCGACACTGCCGCCGAACCGCCCGGGCCCCCAGCCGATCAGCGGGCTTTGCAGGAAGGCCCGCAGTCCCTTCGACCAGAACAGGAGGCGTCCGTAGGTGCTGCTGGTGGTGATGTAGCCCGCACTGAACGCGTTCGTGAACCGGGTCAGCAAGTGCGGGTCGACGATCGGCAGCAGCACGAGGCCGACGACCAGCAGCAGAAGCAGGCGGCGGTCGCTGATCACGGCGATGATCAGCGCGGCCGCGCCGAACGCGAGCAGCGCCTCGCGCGACAGGGTGAAGAGCAGCGCGGGCAGGCCGATCGCGATGCCGGCCAGCGCGAGAACGCGTAGGCCGCCGCGCACCTTCGTGAACAGCATGGCCGTGAGCACCGAGAGCGTCAGCATGAGGAACCCGCCGAAGGTGTTCGGATTGTCCATCGTCCCGTAGGCGCGCGTCGTCGCCTTCTCCGCGGCCGACAGCCACTGGCGCGGCGTTGCGACGTTCAGGAACTTCTGCGCGTCGCCCAAGAGCGCGATCGCCCCGGCCACGACGAGGAACCAGACCAGGAGCTGGCGGCGCTCGCTGTCGGCGAACGGGATGTAGACGATCGCGAGGTAGAAGGCGTAGTACTCGAGGTACGCCCTGGTGCCGAAGAACGCGATGTGCAGCGGGACGAAGTTCCACAGCGTCGACACGACCGCGGTGCCGAAGAGCAGCACGACCGGCAGGTCTGCCGCCGTCCGCCGCAAGGGCCAGCCGGCGCGGTTGAGCCGGATCGCGGTGCTCAGCAGGAGCAGGACGACCGCAGCGTCCCCTAGGTATTTGACTTCGGAGGGAAGTTTCGTGATCAGCCAGAGCTCGATCGGCACGAACACGACGACGAAGTAGAGCAGGAACCGTTCCCAACGCTGGGACGGCGCGAGTTCCTGCTCCGCGCCGATGCGCGCGCGCAGGTATCCAGCGATGGCCGAGCGCGAGGCGTACGCGCGCCCCACGAAGAGGCTCGCGAGGAAGCTATGGCGGATCCATGCGCCGAGGGCCTCAAAGGCGTTACCGATGAAGGATCCCTGCCAAAGCTCCCAGATGCCAGCGTTCAGCTGCGACAACAGGCGGTAGGTCGCGCTTTCCTCGACGGTTTGCAGGAACCTGTCCACGGTCTAGCGCACCTTCTCGTCGCTGATGGCGGCAGTGACCTGCGACCCGCCTTCCTGGAACGTCGATACCTGACCGACGAGGAACGGGTTGCCGTTGATCGTGACCGTCTTGCCGCTCAGAGTGGCCTGCCCCAGCACCGTGAACTGGACGGCCTGGTTGAGGGGATCGACCACCTTCGTGAGCCCGCCCTTGCCGTTCGGCGTGGCGGTGTACAGGGGCACGACGTGCACGGACTCGAGCTTGCCGAAGGGAACGGACGTGCCGGCGACCGATACGGCAACGGAGCCGCCGGGCGTCATGTGCGCCACGATCACGGACGCGTTCGTGGTCGGCAGCGACGTGACGGTGAACAGGACGGGGTGGGTCACCGTGAGCGTCCCGGTGTGATGCAGGCCCCGCCGCGCGAGCAGCAGAAGCCCGATCACCACGATCGCGGCCACGAGGATGTCGAAGCCGTTGAAGCGCTTGCGCAAGGGGGACACCTCCGGCGATAAGCAATGCAGACAAGCGGGATTTATTATACCATAGGCCCATGAGCGAACGCGGCCTAAGGCTTCTCGCTTCCGGCTTTTACGGAGGGTTTAACCTAGGCGACGAGGCGGTACTGTCTGGCCTCCTGCGCCTCCTCAGGGAAGCGCCTTGCCGCGTCGACGCCACCGTTCTGTCCGGAGACCCGCGGCTGACTTCCAGCACCTATGCCGTACCGTCCCTCTCCCGCGCGCTGACGAAGGATCTGTGGGCGCGCGCGCTGGCGCTTCGGCACAGCGACGCCCTGATCCTCGGCGGTGGGGGGCTCTTGCAGGACATTTCCGGGCGGCGTGGCATGCGCGGCACTCTGGGACGCACCCTCTCGCTTGCCACCTGGGCCCGGCGCTCGCACATCCCCCTGCTCTTCTGGGGGATCGGCGTCGGCCCCCTGCAGCCGCAAACCATCCCGTCCGTCGCGAGGGCCCTAAGGGGCGCCTCGCTCGTCGCGGTCCGCGACGAGGCGTCGCACGCACTGTGTCAGGAGCTCGGCGTGGAGAGCCGCATCGTCCCGGACCACGCCTGGGCCATGCCGCTGCCGCTTCGGGCGGGCGGCGACCGCCTCGGCATCTCCCTGCGCCGCTGGCCTGGCCTCGACATCCAAGCGGTAGCGCGCGGCCTGCGCGCCGTTCAGCGCCGCTGGCGCCGCCCCGCCCTCTTCCTCGCGCTCGAAGCCGACGACCTGGAGGTTGGGCGCATGCTGCAGCGTGCGATGGGCGAAGGAGATCTTGAGGTGGCAAGCCGTTTGCCGACTCTCGACGGCGTGATCGAGCAGTACCGCGAATGCGCCGGCGTGATCGCGATGCGCCTGCACGCCGGGCTGCTCGCGGCAGCCCAAGGGATCCCGAGCGTTGGGATCGCCTACGACGCAAAGGTCTCGGAACTGCACCGCGCACTCGGCGGTGACGGCTTCTGGGTGAGGGTCGACGAGGCGGGCCGCGCGCCGGAGCTCTTGGCCCAGGCGCTCTCGCAGCGCACGGACTGGCCGGAGCGGCTGCACCAGTACGCCACCTCCCAGCAGCAGGCGGCCGAGGCAGCGGCGCGAGAAATCCTGGGGGACCTGTGCTCCCATGTCTAGCACGTCAAAGGAAGGCGACGCCCGCACCGCCGCAACGCTGCGGGTCATGTCCTGGACCCTCTTCGGAAAGCTCGCGGGCATCATCCGCGGCACGCTGGTCGCCGCGCTGCTCGGCGGCGGGGCGCTGGGCGACGTCTACGCGGCGGCGGTGATCGTGCCGAACGCCCTCGTATCGTTGCTCAACCAGGCCCTCTCGACCGTCACGGTGCCGTACTTCCACGAGCGGCCCGAGGACGCGCCCGCGCTCTTGTCGGCGCTCACCCGCCTCGCGATCGGCGTGCTCGTGCCGCTGACGATCGTGCTTTCACTCGCGGCGCCGATCTACCTGCACCTCGTGTTCCCTGGCCTCTCCCACGCCTCTACGACCTACGCCAGCCAGATCAGCTGGTTCTTCGATCTGATGATCGTGCCACTCGCCCTCGCGTCTGTCTGGAGCGGAAGGCTCAACGCAGCCCGGCGCTTCGTGCCGCTCTCGGCGACGAACGTCGTCCGCTCCGGCGGCACGCTGCTCCTCCTGCTCGTGGTGGCGAAACTCCTGCACCTCGGCCTCATCGGTATCGGCACGGCCTTTCTGGGCGGATCCTTGCTCCAGCTGCTCTACCTCGCCCCATCCACGCGCCCCTTCCGCCGTCCTGCGGCGGCAGACTGGCGGCGCGTCGGGGAAGCCCTGCGACTGATGCCGAGCCAGATCACCTCCTCCATCGTCGGGCAGGTCAATTGGGTCGTCGACCAGTCCTTCGCGTCCACGCTGCTGCGGGGCAGCATGTTTCAGTTGCAGAACGCCGGAAACTTCCTCGAACTTCCCGTGAGCCTCTTCGGCCAGTCCCTCGCGACAGTGCTCTTCCCGGACTTCGCCGACCACGCGCGCAACAACGACCCGGAGGGCCTCCTGGGCTCGGTGGACCGCGCGATCTACCTCACCTGGGTCGCCACGCTGCCGATCGCGGTGCTCCTGATCGGCCTTAGCCGGCCGGTCACCGCCGTCGTGTACGGCTACGGGCGCTACTCCCAGGCAGCCGTCCTGGCGACCGCCGGCATGGTCGCCGCGTACGCGGGGTCGCTTGTCTTCCGCACGATGCAGCAGTTCATCATCCGCGCCTTCTACGTCTACAAGAACACCCGCACACTCGCGCGTGTGAGCGTCGCCGCGATGTTTTTGAACGCCATCCTCGACTACCTCCTGATGCGCGTTCTGGGCGGCCCAGGCATCGCACTCTCCACGACGATCGTCGGGGGCCTCTACTTCCTGTCGACGCTCTGGCTGCTCGAGCGCATGCTCGTTCAGCGCCACGCGATCAGCGTCAGGCCCTACCTTCGGGTCCTGCTGGCTGCCCTGCCCCTCGCACCGATCGGCTACGTCGTTTCGAACCTGCACCTTTGGCGGGGCCACCTCCAGGAGTTCCTGCTCATCGTCGCCCTGGGATTTGCCCTCACGCTGCTCTACATCGCGCTCCTGCACGTCATGGGCGGCTCCCGCGGCCGAGAAGCCACCTCGCTCCTGCGCAAGCTGCTCTTCCGGGCGCTGCGGCGCAGACTGACCTAGGAAAGGGGCGGGGCGATGCGCATCGTGGAACTCTACGGCGGCGGTACCGGCGGCGGCGCCGCGCGTCACCTCATGGATCTCCTGCCGGCGCTGGCAGCGAGGGGCGACGACGTGCACTACGTCTCGCTCGGCCGAGACGACCTGCAGCCCCAGGGCGCCGAGCGCCATACCGTCCAGGGTTTCGGCGCCCTTGTGCGCCGCATCAAGCAGCTTCACCCCGACATCCTGCATACGCACGGCGTGCGGGCGAACTTCCGCGGCCGGCTGATCGGCCGCCTGCAGGGCGCCGCCGTCGCGACGACCGTGCACAGCTTCCTCGCACAGGACTACCGCTCCGCGCTTCGTGCGGACCTCGCGCTGCAACTGGACAGCGCCACCCTGCACTGGAGCGACCGGCTGATCGCGATCTCGCAGTCCCTTCGAGAGGACCTCCTCTTGCGCGGCGCGCTCGTGCAGAGCGTCGTCGTCGTGCCAAACGGCATCACGCCGCCGCCGCCCGACAAGAACACCCTGCGAAAGCTCGTGCCGCAGCGTCCTCTCCTGTGCGTCGCCGCGCGGCTGCACCCGACGAAGGGCGTCGACGTCGCGCTGCGTGCCCTCGCCCTGCTGCCCGGGGCGCACCTCGCGGTGCTCGGCGAGGGGGCGGAGCGCGCTGCGCTAGAGACGCTCACCTCGCAGCTCGCGATCGCGGACCGCGTGCACTTCCTCGGCTACCGCAGCGACTTCGCGGCGATCGTCGCGGCGGCGGACGCGTTCCTCGTGCCGTCGCGCGCGGAGGGGTTCGGACTCGCGGCGCTCGAGGCGATGGCTCAGGGCGTGCCGGTCGCCGCGAGCCGGGTCGGCGGCCTGCCGGAGGTGGTCGGTGACGGCGGGATCCTGGTCCCGCCGGACGACCCCGCGGCCCTGGCGAAGGCGGCGGGCGCCCTGCTCGCCCGCCGCGAGGAGTACGGGCAGTACGCGCGCGCGCGCGCTGCGCTCTTCTCGCTCGATGCGATGGCCAATGCCACCCAGGCCGCGCTGCGCGAAGCAGTGGAGGTGAGGTGCTGATGCAGCTCGTTTTCGCCACCATCTTCGAATACCCGCATCCGGGAGGCCTCTCGACGCACGTCGACATGCTCTCCGCCGCACTCGCGCGCCGCGGGCACGAGATCACGTTCGCGACCCCGCGCCGCCTCGCCCCGACCCGGCTCGAGCTCTTGGCGCGGGGCCCGTCCGCCATCCTGCAGCCTTTCGGCGGCGACCTCGGCCGCATCTGGTCCCATCGCGAGCGGCTGCGCATCCTTGCCCAGGGGCTGTCGCGACTGCCCAAGGACCGTATCGTCATCGCCGAGGACGTGCTCGCGGCGATCGCCGCGAAACAGGCGGGACTGCGCTGCCTTCTGACCGTGCACGGGTACTTGACGCGTGAGGCGCTCTCCCGGCGCGGGATGCGCGAGGGGTCGCATGGCCAGCGCTACTTCGAGCGCCTGGAGCGGGAGGGCTACCTCTCCGCCGGCCGGATCGTCACGGTGGATCACCGCCTGAAAGAGCACGTCAGGGCGGCCTCGGGCCGCGAGGACGCGCGGGTGCAGGCGAACTTCATCGATGCGGGCTGGGGCACGTCGCTCCCGCCCAAAGGGGAATCCCGGGTGGCGCTCGGACTTCCGGGCGCTCCCGTCATCCTCTGCCCGCGACGCCTCACGCCGAAGAACGGCGTGCACGTCGCGGTTTCGGCGATGCTGCACCTGCCGCAGGCACTCCTGCTCGTCGTCGGCGACGGGGCCGAGAGCGAGCCGCTGAAAGCGCAGGCCCAAACCCTCGGCGTCATGGCGCGCGTTCGCTTCGACGGCGCGAAGGCGCACGCGGAGATGGCCCGCTACTACGCGGCGGCCGACGTCGTCGTCGTGCCGTCCGTGCCTGTCGCCGGCGTCGAGGAGGCCACGTCCATCTCCGTGCTCGAGGGCATGGCGTCCGGCAGGCCGGTCGTCGCCTCCGCGATCGGAGGCATCCGCGAGCTGATCACGTCCGGGGTGAACGGCCTCCTCGTACCGCCGGACGACCCCCACGCGCTCTCGCAGGCGATCGCGAGCGCGCTGACCGACGCAGGCCAGCCGCTCGGCCGGGCAGCGCGGGACGAGGTGGCGCGCCACCACTCGGCGGACGCTGCGGCCGTCGCGTTCGAGGCGGACCTCGAAGCGCTGTAGCAGGTCGACCCAAGCACCCTTCAGCCGCGATGCGGCCGGAGGGTGCATTTTTGTTAAGTATTGTCGGATATCTGACACAAGATTGACCTACGGCGCAGATCTACCTACTATGTCTGCCAGATAGGAGGCGATCTGATGTCAGCTATTGTTGCCGGAACCGCCGATGGCCGGCGCGCTGCCCTAGGTCGCCAGCGGGCGACGGCCGATCCCGGAATG